>NZ_JBTIXF010000013.1:0-140482 GCF_055793945.1 Plantactinospora sp. A48
CGCGCGTGTCAGCAACAGACCGATCTCCTCGCCGGCTTCTTCGCCAGCACCGGCATGACCCTCGAACCCGAGCCACCGAGATAGCTCGAACCTTGGCCTTTCAATCTCTGTTGTCGGTTGTTGATCGTGCGGCCGCTCAGCGCACCGGCAGTGCCGGCAGCGCCTCGCGGGGATCACGACTGTCCGCAGCCGCGACCGAGTGCTGTTCGCATTGCTCGCGACGGAGCAGTTCGCCAAACCGGCGGATCTCGGAGACCCGGCGGTCCTGGTAGGTCTTGGCGAACTTCCCGATCGTCGTGCTGCGTCCGCGTCGTGCCATGGTCAACCCCCCAGTGCGTGCTGCTGTGAACGACGTGGCGATGCTAGCACGAACTCCGTGAAGTCTATTCACAAGATAATCGGCTGTGCTAGCGTTCACCCGTGACAACAGCGCAGGACCAGGCCGGCAGCGGTCCCACCCTGACCGCGAGCGGTATCGCGCGGCTGGCCAACGTCGGCAGGGCAGCGGTCAGCAACTGGCGCCGCCGCTACGCCGACTTCCCCGCACCAGTCGGCGGCACCCCGAGCAGCCCGCACTTCGACGCGGACGCGGTCGAGGAATGGCTACGCAAGCAGGGCAAGCTCCATCAGGCCACCCCGGAACAGGTGACCTGGCGGCACATCGAGAACTACCAACCAGCATCCGCGATCGACGAGGTCCTCGGCATCTGCGGAGCCCACCTGCTCGTCACCACGGACCGGTCGAACGACGGACGCGATGTCCTGCTGACCCCGAAACAGCTGCTCGCCCGGCTTCGCGCCCTCGACCGCAACCTGGCCACCATGGTCGAGGCGGTCCTGCCCCAGAGATGGACACCCCAGCTCACGACCGTGTTGCGCGCCGTCGACCAGCTCGGTCAGGAACACGACCCGGAGACCGCCTTCGAACGCCTGCACAACCGGTACGTCACCTCGGCCTACTCGCTGTCCGGCCTGGCCAGCACCCCGGACAGCGTCGCCGGGGCGATGCTCACCCTCACCGGCCCCGGCCCGGTCACCTTCGACTTCACCAGCGGCACCGGCTCCATCCTGCGGATGGCCGCCGACCGCGCGCTCCGGGACGGCACCGCGATCCACTGCTGCGGGCAGGAGATCAAACCGCAGTACGCCCTGATCGCCCTGCTGCGCCTGTGGTTCGTACACCGGCGGGCCCAGCTGGCCGGGCAACCAGCGTCCCCGCCCGTGCTGCACGTCGGCGACAGCCTGCTCGACGACGCCTTCCCCGAACTGCGCGCCGATGTCGTCGTGGCCAACTTTCCGTTCGGCATCCACGACTGGGGCCACGACAAACTCGCCTACGACCCGCGTTGGGTCTACGGACTGCCACCACGTACCGAGCCGGAACTCGCCTGGGTGCAGCACGCGCTGGCGCATCTGCGTACCGGCGGCACCGCCGCGGTCCTCATGCCACCCGCCGCCGCGCTACGTCCGGCGGGGCGACGCATCCGGGCCGAGCTGGTCCGGCACGGCGCGCTGCGCGCTGTCATCGCCCTACCCGCCGGCCTGATGCCACCCGCCGGTATCAGCCTGCACATCTGGGCCCTCACCAAACCCGAGCCCGACCAGCACCCCGACGGCCGACTGCTGTTCGTCGACACCACCGCGGCACCCGACGACACCGCGCTACGCGATGTGATCGCCGGCGCCTGGCGGGCCTTCCAGTCCGGTCAGGACGATGACACCTCGCAGATTTACCGGGTGATCCCCGCCATCCAGGTCCTCGACGGCCAGGTCGACCTGACCCCGTGGCGATACCTTCCCCAAGCCGACCACCACGCCCCGGAACCAGCCCAGACCCTTACCCGGATCAGCGACTTCGAGCAGCTCATTGAGCAGACCCGCCGAAGTCTGCCCGCCGTACGCGCGGCGCGGACGGCAACCCTGCGCGAGGCACCGCACGCCAGCCTGGCCGACCTGCTCCGGGCCGGGCACATCGTCGTCCAACAGCGCCCACTCCCCCGGACCCGTACCGACCCGGACTCCCCCGGCGACCCAGTGCTCACCCCCGCCGACGTCCTGGCCGGCCGAGCCGCCAGCGGCACCGGCGGCCACTCGACGAACGACGACCCCGCGCCCCGTGTGCAGCCCGGCGACATCCTCATCCCGATCGCCGGCCGCGAAATCATCGCCCGAGTCGCCACCGCCGAGCAGACCGGCGCCGAACTGGGACCCGGACTACAACTGGTACGGGTCGACCCTGCCCAGTTCGACCCATGGTTCGTGGCCGGCGTCCTCTCCCGCACCGACAACACCCGGGTCGCCGGCCGGGCCTCCAGCGCCGGCAGCGGCACCCGGCGCATCGACGTACGGCGCCTCGCCATCCCCGTGCTGCCGCTCGACCAGCAGCAGAATTACGGGCACGCCTTCCGCCAGCTCAGCGAGTTCCAGGCCCGGCTCCTCGATGCAGCGACGGCCGGCGAGGCACTCGCCCACGAAATCGGCGACGGCCTCGCCCGGGGAACCCTCGCCGCGGTGCCGGAAGCCTAGACACCCCCCGCGCACGCGGGGATGATCCGGTGGCGAATTGGGGCGCGGCCCGGCAGCCAGTGCGCTTCCCGCCCACGTGGGGGTGATCCGACGCACCGACACGGGCGGAAGCAGCGGCTATCGTTTGCCGTCCATGACCACCGCTGGCAGCCGGTGAACCTGGATGGAGTGACCCTGATCCGTCGGCCCAGCGAGCCGGTGAGCAACCCAGCTGCGCCGGGTGGCTAGAGCAAGGCGACGAACCGCCGTCAGCTCGGACGACGCGGTCGGCCCGCGTAGAGTGAGGGTCAGCGATCTAAAGTGAACGAAAACGGCATTGTTGATCTTTGACGCCCCAGGTCAACAAGTGTGCTCCCCGCGTACGCGGGGGTGATCCCTCGTTCCGCGCGACGCGCTCGGCCCCCTGCCCGTGCTCCCCGCGTACGCGGGGGTGATCCCAGATACGCCCGGGGGAAATTGGGACCAGGGTCGTGCTCCCCGCGTACGCGGGGGTGATCCTGGCCAGCGTCATTGATACCGTTGAAAGCTTCCGTGCTCCCCGCGTACGCGGGGGTGATCCGACATGTTGAGAAACGTAGGCGACACCGTGTACGTGCTCCCCGCGTACGCGGGGGTGATCCTCCACAAAAAGTCATGTCTGCCCTGATCAGAAAGTGCTCCCCGCGTACGCGGGGGTGATCCGCCGTACTTCCGCGCTCCTGCCAAGCGCCGGTTGTGCTCCCCGCGTACGCGGGGGTGATCCGGACGTGACCGATGAGTACCTGGCGGCAAACCGGTGCTCCCCGCGTACGCGGGGGTGATCCGTGGAGGTCGCCTGCGTGGTCGCGCCACAGGTCGTGCTCCCCGCGTACGCGGGGGTGATCCGCGTTCCAGGGAGCCAATCTGAGCGGTCAGCACGTGCTCCCCGCGTACGCGGGGGTGATCCTTGCGGGCCCTGGAGGTAATGCAGGAACGGCGCGTGCTCCCCGCGTACGCGGGGGTGATCCCGTCGCGTTCGTCATGGGCGGGATCTCCGTCACGTGCTCCCCGCGTACGCGGGGGTGATCCGATTCACCCCGGCGCCGGTCGTGCTTGAAGTCAGTGCTCCCCGCGTACGCGGGGGTGATCCGAACGACGGATCAGCCTCCATCGCGCCCGTCAGGTGCTCCCCGCGTACGCGGGGGTGATCCGGTCATGGCCACAGTCGTACCAATCATCTTGAAGTGCTCCCCGCGTACGCGGGGGTGATCCCTGTGTCGTGGATCTGACAAATGCGTGTGGGGTGCTCCCCGCGTACGCGGGGGTGATCCCGCGGCCGGCGTCTACCTGGTGCCTCTCGCATCGTGCTCCCCGCGTACGCGGGATGATCCCGCCGCCCAGCCGTGGGCGTACGCCGCGATCGTCTGCTTCCTGCGTGCGCGGGGATGATCCGAGGCGGCGGATCGGACAGAGTGCGGCTTGAAGCTGCTCCCCGCGCGGGGGTGATCCGTGCAGCGACGCGACATACAGCAGCGCGATCGGGTGCTCCCCGCGTACGCGGGGATGGTCCGGGTGGATATGTTCGACGACGAGAGATACGTACGGCCAGCAAGGGCCGGTCGGGTGATTCGAGAGAGGCGCCGTTCAGGAGGCTTGGCGGAGGCGCAGGTCGGCGAGCCACACCTCGGCCAGGTCGCTGAGCGCGACGCCGAGGACCTCGCTGAGGCAGACGACGGTGCCGAACGCGGGCGCCGGGAGCCGGCCCACTTCGATCTTGCGTAGCGTCTCCGGTGAGATGCCGGCCGCCAGGGCCACCTCGGCCAGGCTGCGGCCACCGCGTGCGACCCGGAGCGCCGCCCCGAGGCGTTGCCCCGCGGCGATCTGTTCCGGAGTGAGCGGTGGGCGAACCATGCCAGCAGGATAGGTCCGCCCGTTCGGAGCGGCAAAGCCGACCCGCTGGACGTGCCATCCGCCAGACGCGCCGCCCGACCGGACGCACCAATCCAGCGTGGTATAAATATACCGCCACGGAGCGGGAGGGTTGATCGTGATCGAGCTTAAGTCCGCCGAGGAGATCGATCGGATGGCCGTGACCGGCCAGTTCGTCGGCGAGCTGCTGGCGGAGCTGCGTGCGGTCGCCGGCGTCGGGGTCAACCTGATGGACCTCGAACACCACGCCCGCCGCCGGATCAAGGAGCGCGGCGCCGAGTCCTGCTACTGGGACTACACGCCGTCGTTCGGCCGTGGTCCGTTCCGCAACGTCCTGTGCCTGTCGGTCAACGACGCCGTGCTGCACGGCCTGCCGCACGACTATGCCCTGCGCGACGGTGACCTGCTGAGCGTCGACATGGCGGTCGGGATCGACGGCTGGGCCGCCGACTCCGCGCTGTCGGTGGTCGTCGGCACCCCCGACCCGGCCGACCTGAAGCTGATCGAGGCCACCGAGGTCGCGCTGGCGGCCGGCGTCGAGGCCGCCCAGCCAGGCAATCAGCTCGGCGACATCTCCGCCGCCATCGGCGAGGTCGCCCACCGGTACGGCTACCGGGTCAACAACGAGTTCGGCGGGCACGGCATCGGTCGCACCATGCACGAGGCTCCGCACGTACCCAATGATGGCCGCCCCGGTCGGGGCCTGCGGCTCAGGCCCGGCCTGACGCTCGCGATCGAGCCGTGGTTCTGCCGCGACACCGACCGGATCAGGTACGACAAGGACGGCTGGACGATCCGGTCCGCGGACGGGTCGCGGACGGCCCATTCCGAGCACACCGTCGCGATCACCAGGACCGGTCCGCAGGTGTTGACCCGACGTCCCGGATCCGACGCCGGGCCGGCCAACCGAAGCCGGCAGTCGGCCGCGACGTCCTGACGAGCGACGGCACGAGCACCGGCACGAGCACCGGAGCCGGAGTCGGGCTGTGGGGGGTGGTCCATGACGGGTCGCTGTATCCACTACTTGAAGACTTTCGCAACTGATAAAGTCTGCATCGAAGGCTGACGGTGAGCGTAACGGGATGGTGATGGCGTGCCGGTGCCGCTGTATCAGGCGAAGGCGGAGTTGTTCCGCACGTTGGGGCATCCCGTGCGGATCCGGGTGCTGGAGTTGTTGCAGGACGGCCCGAAGCCGGTACGTGACCTGCTGCTGGAGATCGACGTGGAGGCGTCGAACCTGTCGCAGCAGCTCGCGGTGTTACGCCGTGCGGGGCTGGTGGAGTCCAGCCGCGCGGGCACGTCGGTGAGGTACGCGTTGAGCACGCCGGACGTGGCGGACCTGCTGGCGGCCGGCCGCCGCATCCTCGGCTCGGTGCTGGCCGGCCAGGGCGGGTTGTTGGTGCAGCTCCAGGCCGACGGGCGCGGCCAGTGAGCGCTGCCACCGCGGCGCGCACCGCCGTGGTGCGGCTGGGTGGGCTGCTACCACGGCGCGCGGACTGGGTGGCGGTACGCCGCAGTCCACGCCAGGACCTGGTGGCCGGGTTGACGGTGGCGGTGGTGGCGTTGCCGTTGGCACTGGCGTTCGGGGTCACCTCCGGCCTCGGCGCCCAGGCGGGGCTGGTCACCGCCGTGATCGCCGGCGCGGTCGCGGCGATCTTCGGCGGGTCGAACCTGCAGGTGTCCGGACCGACCGGGGCGATGACCGTGGTGCTGGTGCCGGTGATCGCCAGGTTCGGCGCGACCGGGGTGCTGATGGTCGGTGTCATGGCCGGGATCGTGTTGATCGGCTTGGCGCTCGCCCGCCTCGGCCGCTACGTGCGCTACCTGCCGACCCCGGTGATCGAGGGCTTCACCGCCGGCATCGCCGTGGTGATCGCCCTGCAGCAGGTGCCGGCGGCGCTCGGCGTCACCGGCGCACACGGGGAGAAGGTGTGGGCGGTGGCCGCCGACGCCGCCGCCCGGTTCGCCACCGATCCACACCCCGCCCCGATCGCGGTCGCGCTGGGGGTGGCGGCGGTGATGCTGCTCGGCGCCCGGTGGCGCCCGGGCCTGCCGTTCTCCCTGATCGCGGTGGCCGCCGCCACCGGCCTCGCCCAGCTGGCACCCCTGTCGCTGGCCCGCATCGGCGCGTTGCCGGCCGGGCTGCCCACCCCGTCGTTGGGTTTCCTCGACCTGCACTCCGTCGGCACGCTGCTGCCCGCGACGCTGGCCGTCGCGGCGCTGGCCGCGCTGGAGAGCCTGCTGTCGGCCACCGTGGCCGACGGGATGAGCGTCAACGAGCAGCACGACCCGGACCGCGAGCTGTTCGGACAGGGCCTGGCGAACCTCGTCGTGCCGGTCTTCGGCGGCATCCCCGCCACGGCGGCGATCGCCCGCACCGCGGTCAACGTGCGAGCTGGCGCCGGCTCGAAACTGGCCGCCCTGACCCATGCGATCGCCCTGGCCGTGATCGTGCTGGTGGCCGCGCCACTGGTCGGGCGAATCCCCCTCGCGGCACTGGCCGGGGTGCTGCTGGCCACCACCGTACGGATGGTCGAGGCCAGCGCCCTGCTCGCCCTGGCACGCTCCAGCCGCGGTGAGGCCCTGGTCCTCGCGCTGACCTTCACCGTGACCGTCGCGATGGACCTGGTCACCGCGGTCGCCGTCGGCCTCGGCGTGGCCGTCGTCCTCGCCCTGCGCGCCGTCGCCCGCACCGCCCAACTGCGGCAGGTGCCGCTGGAAACGGGCGACCACTCCGCCGAGGAACACCAACTGCTCGCCGAGCACATCGTGGCGTACCGCCTCGACGGGCCGCTGTTCTTCGCCGCCGCCCACCATTTCCTACTCGAACTGACGGAGGTCGCCGACGTACGGGTGGTCATCCTGCGCATGTCGCGCGTGTCCACGATCGACGCGACCGGCGCGCGCGTGCTCGGCGACGCCATCACCCGGCTGCAACGACGCGGCATCACCGTGCTGCTGTCCGGCATCGCCCCCGACCACGAACAGGTCCTGAGCGCCCTCGGCGTCGCCGAGCAGCTCCGCCGCGACGGACAGGTCTTCCCCGACACCCCCACCGCGATCAGATACGCGCGGACACACCTGATGCACACCCTGCCCCACCCGCATGACCCCGCCGACGCCCCCCGCCCGCGTACCACCGCGCAGGTCGGCGCGTCCCCCCGAACCCACGGAGAGCAGCCATGCGAGTACTCATGATCGGCCCGCCCGGTTGCGGCAAGGGCACCCAGTCGGTACGCATCGCCGGCCACTACGGCATCGAGCACATCTCCAGCGGCGACCTGCTGCGCCGCCATGTCGCCGAGTGCACCCCCGTCGGCCGCGCCGTCGAACAGTGCATGCGACGCGGGGACCTCGTGCCCGACCACATCGTCCTGGACATCCTGCGCAAACCCGTCGAGGCCGCCAGCCGCCGCGGGGGTTATGTCCTCGACGGCTTCCCGCGCACCGTCGCCCAGGCCGAAGCCGCCCACCGTGCCACCGAGCCCTTCGGCGCCGCCGTGCGGATCGCGCTCCACCTCGAAGCCGGACGGGCCCAACTGATCGGCCGACTGCTCACCCGCGGCGCCCAGAAGGACCGTGCCGACGACACCGAACAGGTCATCAGTCACCGGCTCGACGTGTTCGACGAGACCGCTGGCCCACTGCTGGCCTACTACGCCCAACACGAAATACTGATCACCATCGACGGAGACCAGCCGGTGTCGCAGGTCACCGACGCCGCGATCCGCCGCCTCGACCAGGCACGCAGGCAACTCGACCTGCCCGACATCAGCCTCGCCGGCACCGGGGGCGCGTACCGCGCGCACCGGGTCGCCAGCTCAGCCACCACGGCGACGGCGGCCCAGGGTGGCGGGGCCTGACCTAGTCGTCGTGGGTGAGGTGGGGCCAGATCCCGGGCCAGTCGGTGGTGGGGCCGGTGCAGAGGCTCAGGTCGAGATGGTTGAAGTCGTTGTCCACCCCGTACGGCGCGACGAACGTGCCCACGGTCCGGCACCGCGCGAAGTACGGCCGGAGCCGGTCGGCGGCGTCCACCGCGAGCACCGTGTCGGCGGACGCCGAACCCGGTCCCCACATGCCGTACGCGTTGTGTCCCGACAGCACCGGTGGTAGTCCGGCCGGGCCGAGCACGTCGAGGGTGGCCGCCTCGGCGTAGTTGCCGGTGAAGATCGACGTTGGCGGTGTGCCGGAAGCGGCGAGCGTGGCGTTCTCGGTGGCGACGAGGCGGGCGAGTTCCGGCCAGCCGACGGTGTCGGCCAGGTCGCCGCTGCCCGGGTGGGCGTGCAGGTCACGTACCGGCCAGACCGGTAGCACCGAGGGCAGCACGGCCAGGGTCGCCACCAGGATGGCGCCGACGACGAGGACCCGGCGTCCCAGCGGTCGTCGGCCCCGGGCGAACCAGCGCTCGGTCGCCACCGACCCCGCCGCGAGTACGGCCGGCAGCAGGCCGGAGGTGTAGTAGGGCTTTCCCGGCACCCAGGCCAGCACGTACACCGCCACCAGGGTGACCGTGATCGCGAGGTAGCGCAGTTCCGGCGTACGCCACAGTCGCACGACGCCGGCGATCAGCACCGGGACGGTGCAGAGGCCGCCGTAGACGAGCTGCGCCGGTAGCCCGCCCAGGTAGGCGGCCACCGAGGTGTTCTCCCGATGCAGCGACGCGGCCATCGCGAACTGGGGCCAGCCGTGCGTCGCCTGCCACACCACGTTCGGCGCCCAGATCAGCGCGGCGATCCCGGCGCCCAGCCACGGCCAGCGGGTGCCCAGGATGTCGAGGCGGCGGGTGACGAGCAGGCCGACCGTGAGCGTCAGCAGCAGCAGCGCGATCAGGTTGTTGACCTGGAGGCCAAGGCCGGCGACGAGGCCCGCGCCGAGCCACCACCGGGGCCGGTCCCGGGCGATGGCGGTGGTCACGCACAGCACCACGAGCGTCCAACTCAGCAGCGCCGGTGGCGTGGTGTTGCCGATGTGTACGGCGCCGAGCAGCACCGGGGCGCCGGCCAGGCAGAGCGCGGCCAGGATCCGACCGATCCGCCCGGCACCGAAGATCGCGGCCTGCCGCGCGGCCAGCACGATGATCGCGCCGCCCGCCAGCGCCGGCAGCGTGCGTACGGCGGTCGGGTTGGTGCCGCCGATCGTCGTGGCCAGCCGGGCCAGGAGCGGGGCGATCGGCGGCTGGTCGACGTAGCCGAACGCGAGGTGGCGGCCCGCTTCGATGAAGTACAGCTCGTCCTGCTGGAAGCCGTAACCGGCGCTGAATGCCAGCTCGATGGTGACGAACGCGGCGGCGATGACCCAGACCAGCGCCGGAAGGCGGTCGTCGGTGGCGGGCTGGCTCATCGGTCCCCTCACATTCGGCGCTGGTACCGAATGGTCCCATCCCGCTCCGGCGGGCCCGGAGACGGGCCGGGAGACGGGCCGGGAGACGGGCCCGGAGACGGGCCGGGAGGCGTCGGCTGCCAGCCGAAACGCCGGTCGACCAGGAGGCCGGCCCGGATTCCCGGCAGTCGGTCGCAGACCCGGTGCCATCGACATTGACCGATCGCAGAGCGGTCGGTATCGTCCGGCTAACGGTTACCGATATGTTTCTCGAAAATTTCGAAGTCGATGGGGTGCCGCGCGGATGGCCGCGGCCCGTCGACTCCGATCCGGCGTGGAGCGAGGCATGGTGAGAGCAGGACCACCGACGCCGCGCATCGCCGTGCCCGTGGCAGCCGAGCCCGTGGCAGTCCCACGCCGGGTACGCGGGTCCGCCCGCGTCTCCACCCACCCCCACGCATCGTCATCCGATGCCCGCGAAGGAGTGTCATGAAACGTCTACGGAGACATGGCCGCCACCGGTTGGTGCTGGCGGCCGCCACCAGCGTGCTGGCCGTGGCCGGCGCGGCGCTGGTGGTGCCCGGGATGGCCCAGGCGGCCAGCACCCTGGGCGCCGCGGCGGCGCAGTCGGGTCGGTATTTCGGTACGGCTATCGCCGGCAGCAGGTTGGGTGACTCCACCTACACGACGATCGCGGCGCGTGAGTTCAACATGGTCACCGCCGAGAACGAGATGAAGCCGGACGCGACGGAGCCGAACCAGAACCAGTTCAACTTCTCCGCCGGGGATCAGATCTACAACTGGGCCACGCAGCGTGGGATGCAGGTGCGGGGTCACACTCTGGCCTGGCACGGGCAGCAGCCGGGTTGGATGCAACGTCTGTCCGGTAGCGCCCTGCGTAGTGCGATGATCAACCACATCAACGGGGTGATGGCGCACTACAAGGGCAAGCTGGCCGCGTGGGATGTGGTGAACGAGGCGTTCAACGAGGACGGTAGCCGTCGGCAGTCGAACCTGCAGGGCACCGGCAACGACTGGATCGAGGTCGCGTTCAGGACCGCGCGGGCGGCTGATCCGGGGGTGAAGCTCTGCTACAACGACTACAACATCGAGAACTGGAGTTACGCGAAGACGCAGGGCGTCTACCGGATGATCCAGGACTTCAAGTCCCGGGGGGTGCCGGTTGACTGTGTGGGTTTCCAGACGCACTTCACCGGTGGTAGCTCCCTGCCGGGCAACTTCCAGCAGACGTTGTCGAGTTTCGCCGCTCTGGGGGTGGATGTGGCGTTGACGGAGGTCGACGTCACCAACTCTTCCACGACGCAGTATGCGGGTCTGACTCAGGCGTGTATGAACGTGCAGCGGTGTATCGGTATCACCGTGTGGGGTGTGCGGGACAGTGACTCCTGGCGTTCCGGGGAGAACCCGCTGTTGTTCGACGGTGGGGGTAACAAGAAGGCCGCGTACACCTCGGTGTTGAACGCCCTCAACGCGGCGGGACCCGGCCCGACCAACTCGCCGACCGGCGGCCCCTCGCCGACGGCCACCTCCGGACCGACCACCCCACCGCCGGGTAGCGGCACCGGCCGGATCCTCGGCGTCCAGTCCGGTCGCTGCATCGACGTACCCAACTCGACGCAGACCAATGGGACCCGGGTGCAGTTGTACGACTGCAACGGCCAGTCGAACCAGCAGTGGACGTACACGTCGAGCAGGCAGCTGGCCGTGTACGGCACCTCCAAGTGCCTGGACGCCAACGGTGCGGCCACCGCCAACGGCACCGCCGTCATCATCTGGGACTGCAACGGCGGCGCCAACCAGCAGTGGAACATCAACTCCAACGGCACCATCAGCGGCGTACAGTCCGGCCGCTGCCTCGACGTCTGGGGCACCGCCAACGGCCAGCAGGTCCAGCTCTACGACTGCCACGGCCAGGCCAACCAGCAGTTCCAGTTCAGCGGTGGCTCCACGCCGCCCACGACCATGGCCCCCACGTCCGCACCGCCGACCAGCGCCCCGCCGACCAGCCCGCCCGGCAACTGCTCGCTTCCGTCGTCGTACCGGTGGACCTCGACGGGCTCGC
The DNA here is from genome assembly GCF_055793945.1 of Plantactinospora sp. A48. NCBI lineage: Bacteria > Bacillati > Actinomycetota > Actinomycetes > Micromonosporales > Micromonosporaceae > Plantactinospora > Plantactinospora sp. A48. The sequence goes on from NZ_JBTIXF010000013.1 coordinate 11,816, forward strand.
TGGCCAACCCGGCGAACGGCTGGGTTTCGCTGAAGGACTTCACCAACGTCGTCTACAACGGCAAGCACCTGGTGTACGCGTCCAACGTCAACGGCTCGGGGTACGGGTCGATGGCGTTCAGCCCGTTCACCAACTGGTCGGACATGGCCTCGGCCCCCCAGACCGGGATGTCGCAGGGCACCGTGGCGCCCACGTTGTTCTACTTCGCCCCGAAGAACATCTGGGTGCTCGCGTACCAGTGGGGCCCGTCGCCGTTCATGTACAAGACCTCCAGCGACCCCACCAACCCCAACGGCTGGTCCGCGGCGCAGCCGCTGTTCACCGGCAGCATCTCCGGCTCCGGCACCGGCCCCATCGACCAGACCCTGATCGCTGACGACCAGAACATGTACCTGTTCTTCGCCGGCGACAACGGCAAGATCTACCGGGCCAGCATGCCGATCGGCAACTTCCCCGGCAACTTCGGCTCCAACTACACCACGATCATGAGCGACTCCACGAACAACCTGTTCGAGGCCGTTCAGGTGTACAAGGTGGCCGGTCAGAGCCAGTACCTCATGCTCGTCGAGTCGATCGGCTCGCAGGGCCGCTACTTCCGCTCGTACACCGCCAGCAGCCTCAGCGGCAACTGGACCCCGAACGCCGCCAGCGAGAGCAACCCGTTCGCCGGCAAGGCCAACAGCGGGGCCACCTGGACCAACGACATCAGCCACGGTGACCTGGTCCGTACCAACCCGGATCAGACCTTCACGGTCGACCCCTGCAACCTGCAACTGCTCTACCAGGGCAAGGCGCCCAACGCCGGCGGCCCGTACGACCAGCTGCCCTGGCGGCCGGGCGTGCTCACGCTCCAGCGTTAGTGGATTGACCAGGTTCGGATGTTCCTGACGTCCGACAACGGCGCACGCCGGACCGCGTGAACCGCTGCCACGACTCACACTCAGGAAACGGATGGACCCCGAACGGGCGGGCTCGGCCAGACCGAGCCCGCCCGTTCCCGTTCGTAGGCATCCATCGGCGCGCTCCCAGCGCTCGGCCCGTTCAGCGGTCAGCACCACGGGCACCTGTCGCAATCGATGACCAGCCGTACCGCGGCTGTCCGAGCCTCGTCGAGGGTGCCCAGATCCGACGCCCTGGTCACCGACGTCGATCGGCGACCAGAGCCAAGGCGAGTGGGGATGGACAATGCTCGCCCGGCACAATGTGGGAGTGGATCATCCGCGTCAGATTCCAATGCTCGAAATCTTGCGGTACGCCCAGAATGCCAGCCGGATCGAGGTGGAGTTGGACGGTTACCTCAACTATCACTTCGTTACCACTCCAACCGCGGCCGGCCACACCCCGAAGCTGATGCTCGAAGCCGGGATTAACCCGGCGGCCGGGATCACCGCGCCGGACGGCCCTCGTCGGCCGGTGATCAGCCTGCGTTCGAGCCCTTGGAAGGCTGGGCACGCCACCAATCCCTGGCACGATGAGTTCGACCTCGATCACGGTCATGTGCGTTACTACGGGGATCACAAGGCCACCACACCTGGCTTGCCGGGCGCCACCGCAGGCAATCGCGCCCTGCTCGATGCATGGTCGCTGCATGCCGCAACCGACCCCCGCCGCCGACTTCAAGCGCCACCGTTGCTGATCTACCGGTCTGTGACCGTGAGGCGAGGCGGTCGCACCCTGGTGAAGGGACATGTGGAATTCTGCGGTGCGGCGATCATCGAACGGCTCGAGCATGTGGTGCAGCGGGATCCGGACACCGGCCGCAGTTTCCCCAATCTGGCATTGGACCTCGCCGTCATCAACCTGGCCGATGCCGGCGACGCCCTGGATCTGCGGTGGATCGACGACCGACGCGACGCAGCGCTCGACGCCGAACAGGCCACCCGATACGCACCGACCTCATGGCTACGCTGGGTCCGCGAAGGTCGCTCAGCGATTCCCCGAGTGCGTCGGCGAGTGGTTGCCTCCCGTGTCAGGACCGCGGAAGACCAACTACCCGTTCCCGGGTCGGTCGAAGACGACCTGCTGCATCGGCTCTACCGATTCTTCGACGGGCGCAAACACGCCTTCGAGCTGCTCGCTGCCCGGGTCAGTGCTCAGATCCTGGGTGGGTCCGGAGCCCGCTACCACGATGGTTGGTTGACCCGGCCCGGCGGCGACGGTGGGGTGGATTTCGTCGGCCGGCTCGATGTCGGCACGGCCGCGAACAACACGCCCTTGGTCGTGCTGGGTCAGGCGAAGTGTGTCCAGCCCGGGTCGTCCATCAGCCCGGACCAGGTCGCCCGGGTGGTCGCGCGGCTGCGCCGTGGCTGGATCGGAGTCTTCGTCACCACTGGAGTGTTCTCGAAGCAGGCGCAGATCGAGGTGATCGACGACCAGTATCCACTGATTCTCGTCGATGGGCGGACCCTTGCAGCTCAAGTGCTGCGGATGACGGCGGCCGATCACGACGGTGACCTGGACGCGCTACTGGCATCTGTCATCACCGACTACGACACCGCGATGACCTACCGCCGGCCGGACGAAATCCTCCACGCCTGACTTCCAGGCGGAGATCAGTCGTCCCTGACGGCGCGGATCGGCAATCTGACAGCGTACGCAGGGACCATTCACATACGATCGCCGCTCGGCGTCGTACCAGCCGCTGTCGCCGTCAGCGCCTCGAGGTCGGTGGTGGAACGTGCTGGACTCGACGCCCCGCGCGGGCGCCGGGCTGCGCTGGCTGCATGTGCTGGTCCTGCTCGTGCTGGTCAGCACCGGTGTCTGCGCCGGCCAGGCGGCGTTCGTCGCGAACGACCTCGGCCAGTGGGGTGACGTACAGGCCTGCGCCGCCCTCAACGGTCTTCCGCCCGATGGCGGGCAGACCGCGCGGCTGCTCGGCCGGGACGACGTCTACGACCGCTGCGCCGCCGGCTTCGATGCGGCCCGCCAGGCGGCGATGGTGGTGGGCGCGGTCGCGGTGCCGCTGCTCGCCGGCGCCTGCCTGGTCGTTGCCGGTCTGTGGCTGCGCTGGCGACTGGGCCGACGGGTGCGGCGGCGACCACCGGGGGACGGCGCGACCGCGGTGGTGTCGGCGGCGTTCGACTCCTGGTGCCAGGCGCTCGGACTGACCGGACGGCGTCGCCCACGGCTGGTCGTGGCCCCGGTCGGCCGGGCGGACCTGGAGGCGTACACGACGGCCGTGCCGCTGCGCCGGCCCCTGGTCGTCGTGCCGGTCGGTTACGCCTACGGCCCCCGCGAACAGCTCGACCTGGTGACCCTGCACGAGTTGGCGCACGTACGCGCCCGTGACGTCTCCTGGGCGGCGGCCACCTGGTGGACCGGGTGGATCCTGCTTCCGGTGCTGGCGCTCAGCATGGCACCGGCGCTGCTGCGGCCATCGGTCGTGGGCGGCCGGTACGCGATCTGGCTGGCCGTCACCGCCGTCCTGGCCGTGGCGACGCTCCTGCTCCGCACGGCGGTGCTGCGCCGCCGGGAACACGCGGCGGACCGCTTCGCGGTGGCCGTGGGTGACCTGCGGACGGCGCTCGCCGACGCCACCGGCCGCGACCGGGTCACGCACCGCTCGCCGTCGCGGCTGGCCAGGCTGCTCGCCACCCATCCCGCGGCCGGCGACCGGGTGCGGGCGCTCGACCGGGACGAACGCTGGGAGGGCGGGGCGGCGGTCGCGGCGGTGACCGGGCTGCTGGCGATGACCGGATACCAGACGGGCCATCTCCTGAGTCTGCGCCTGGACCGGCTGCCCGGCGGGGTCGACGGCCGGGACCTGGCCATCGGCCTGGCCGCGCTGTGCTGGGCGGCGATGGTCGTGCCCGGCTGGGCGGCGAGGCCGGCGCTCACCCCCGGCCGGTGGTGGGCCCGGGTGCTGGGGGCGAGCGCCGGCCTGACCGCCGGCTGTCACCTGCCGACGTTGGGCGAATCCACGTCCGTCGCTGGCGTGTTCATGGCGGGGTTCCGGCCGGCGGCGATCATCGGCACGGCGGTGGCCGTGACCGGCGTGAGCGCGTTCGGCGCGGGCCTGGCCGAGGCGGTCGCCGGCACACCGCGCGGCCTGCGCCGCGCCGCCGGGGCGCTCTCCGTGCTGGCTCTGGCGGCACTGCTCGCCGCCGTTCTGTGGACGGTGGACCTGCTGATCATCGCGCACTGGTCCTGGCACAGCGTGGCCATCGACCGCGCCCTGTTCGTGACCCCGTCCAGCGGGTACCAGCGATGGCTGCCGGTCCCGCTGCTCGTCGCGGGCGCGGTGCTGGTCACCGGGCGGATCCCGACCGGCCTCCGGCGGTTCCGCCCGAACCGGTGGCTTGTGCTGCTCGTGCTGGTCGCCGGCGGCGCCGGGACGATCGCCTGCGCCGTGGTGACCCAACTGCTCGCCGGCCGGGCGGGCGACGACAGCTCCCGCTTCCTTCTGCTGCTCGACAGGTGGTGGATCTGTGCCGGCACCGGCTGGCTGGTCACGCTCGTCGTGCTGCTCCGCCGGGGTATGCGCGGGCCCGACGGCGGCGCCGCGACGGCGTGGCTGGCCGGCGCGGCGACGGTGGCGTTGTGCGGGGCGGCCCAGTTCGCCCGGGACGCGGTCGTCGGCGCCGGTCGTAGCGGTACGCACCTGCTCAACTTCCTGTACCGGCCAGGCTGGCTCTTCGGTGCGCTTGTCGTACTCACCTTCCCGGCGGCGGTACTCGCCCACGATCTCGCTCCGCTGCGCAACAGCGCCGCCCGGTCCCGCGGAGGGGTCCGGGCCGCCCTCGTCGGCACCGTCGCCGGGACGATCGCGGTCGCCTGCGTGGTCGGTCTCGGCTGGAGCGAACCGGTGACGGGTGCGGTTGGCGACTGGCCGCGACTGGCCAACGCCCGGGTCCGGCCGGGCGACCCCGGAGGCGACCGCGCACGCACCAACGCCGATCCGGGTCGGTCGCTGACCGGTCAGGCCGTCGACACGGTGCTGACCACCGCCCGGCGCGGGCTGCCGGCGGAGTGGGCGACCTCCCGGGACGGACCCGGGGAGACACCCGAGGAGGCGTCCGGGGTCCAGCCACCCGCCTGCGCGGAGCTGTTCGCCGCCGGGCGTCGCGCCGAGCGGGACCGCGCCCCGACGGCCGCCGGAACCATCGTCCTCGCCATCCCGGCCGCCACGTTCCCACCGCTGGGTGCCACGCTCCGGATGAGCCTCGTCTCCTATCCCGCGACCTCGGCCGGGCCGGCGGTCCTCGCCGGGACCGCCGAATCGGTCCGCGCCTGTCCACACTGGTCCGTGCCGGCCGACCTCACCGACGACCGGCTGTCCCACCTGTCGATCGAAGCGCTGCCGTCCTCGTCGGAACTGCCGTACCCGAACGCCCGTACCCGGGTCAGTGAGTCCTCCACGGTGCTGGGGCTGCCGGCGGCCGGCGCCGCGGTCAACCTCCTGGTCGCGGTGGGTCACAACCTGGCGGTGGTACGCGTCGAGTACGCCCGGCCGTACCGCGACCAGCTCGACGCGGACGAACTCGCCCTGCTCGACGGGTACGCCGTCGTCGCCGCCCGGCTGATCGTCCGTGCCCTGGAAAGCTGAACAGGAGACCGACCGTGGAAGAGCTGCGCCTCAGCGAGCTGGTGCGGGAGGTGGTCGCGACCGCCGCGCCGCAGGAGCTGGACCTGTTGCCGCAGGTGACCGCCGCCTGGCTGGCCGGCGAGCTGGAACCGTTGCCGCCGTCCGCCACCGGAGCACCGGTGCGCTGGCGGGGTGGGGCGATCGGCGCCGGTCTGGAGCCGGATCTGCTGACCCTCCTGGCCTACCCGGTGCTCACCGGGACCGTCAGCCAGCTGATGGCGCCGGTCGCGGAGTACGGCTGGCGACGGCTCCGGCGCCTGATCCGGCGGCGCCCACGGCGTACCGATCCGGTCATCCCACGCGAGGTCATCGAGGACGCCGACGCCGTCCGCGCGGCGATCCTCGCGCACGGACCAGCCGTCGGGCTCTCCCGGGAACGCGCCACGCTGCTCGCCGACGCCACCTACGCCGCCCTGATCCGCCGCCAGACGAGGAATCGCACATGAGCCACCGGACCACTCGACGCTTCGTACTCGGACTGGCCGGTGCCGCAGCGGCCGGCTGGTTGACCGGCTGCGGTCACGACAGCACTGAGCGGCCGGCCGGGCCGACCGTACCCACCCTGGGCGGCTCCTCCGGCGGCTCGGCCGCCCCGGACGACCTGCTCGACCGGCTCGCCGGCTACCCCGGTGGCTTCCGGTTCACGCCCGCGAACAGCGTCCACTGGAACGACGACCCGGGTCGGGCCCGGGCCGTGGTGGCGATGCGTACCGAGTTGGCGAGGTTCCTCGACTGGGCCGTCACCAACGGCCATCCCGACATCCTGCCCGCGCTCCCCCGCTCACTGGTCGGCCAGGAATACGTGCTGGATCCGCTGGTGGACAACACGGAGAGCCTCGACACCACGCCACTGCCGGGCGCGCGGGAGCCGTTCGGCCGGCTGATCCCGGACGACAACACGGTGAAGAGCCAGATCAGCAGCCGGCAGGCCGGCTTCCTGCTCACCATGCTGAAGACGGTGCTGTCGCGACCGGCGTACGCCCGCCTGGTCACCGAATCGCCGCTGCTCAGGGCCGCGGACGGGAAGAACATCCTTCACGTGTACCCGTACTCCGCGCCCAATCCGGTCGGCGGCACCGACCAGTACACCCCGGCCGGCATCCGCGAGGCGTTCGCCAAGAACCGGGACCTGCGCTGGCTGATCGCCAACCCGGGCCGGAACCTGACCGCCGAGGAGCAGCGTCGCCTGCTCGATGGCGGCGGCACGCTCTACGACACGGAGGGTTTCCGGGTCATCCACCTGGACAGTGCCCGGGGCGGGAACGTGCCCGCCACCCTGGCCCGCTCGCTGTACGACGCGTTCAGATCCGTGCTCCCGGCGTAGTCGTCGCGAACGGGCCCGACTCCGGGGCGGACGGGTCGGCCGGCGGACGGGTCGACGGGCGGATCACCGGGTCCGGAGTGGACGAACTGTCGCGGGCGGGCGGGTACCGGGCGCGGGCCGGCATACTCGTCCCGTGCGTCTTTCTGCGGTGGCCCATGGATTGGTCCTCGTCCGGAAACCGGACACCGGTACCCGGGAGGGTGGTCCGGGAACCCGGCGTTGGGGCCTGGTCGGTGCGGTCGTGGCGGTGGTCGTGCTGCTCGCCGCCCTCGGCGTGCTGGTCCGACGGTCCCCGGACCGGCCGGCACCGCCGGCGCCGGCCGCGTCGGCACCGGCGGCCTCGGCCCTGGCAACGCCGGATGCCCCGCACCCGCTGCCCTGGCAGTCGGCGCTGGTCGCCCGGGACGACCGGACGGTCACGGTTTACGCCGGCCCGGACCGACGGTGCGCGGAACTCGCCGAGGCGCAGGCCGCTGGTACGGAGCACGGCGACCGGGAGGTCACCATCACGGTGACCGGCCGTGCGGTGGACGCAGCCGAATGCGGGCGGATCGGGTCCGCCGTTCCGCTGGTCGTGGCGCTGCACGGACCGCTGGGAACGCGGAGCCTGCGGGACGCCGCCGACGCGCGGCCACGACCGGTCTACTTCGAGCGGGAGCTGCCCGACCTGCGCGGGGACAAGCGGTGGAGTCCGCTCCAGTCGCACGTCATGGCCGGCGGTGACGGCTGGAACCAGGGGTACAACGGATCCGGCGGGAGTTCGTTGCTGCTGTCCGCCCAACCCACCGCGACGGTGCGGCGGCCCGTCGCCGTCAGCACCCTGACGGTCGGCTCCCGCCGCGGCGTCGTCAGCGGCGGCCCGAAGACCTTCTGGGTGCTGAGCTGGGAGGCCCGGCAGGTGACCTATTCGCTCCAGCTGATCCCGGCCGAGGGTGGCGCCACCCCGCTGGGGCAGTTCAAGCGGGAGGTTTCCAAGCTGCGCTGGACGGGCTGACCAAACCGGCGCCGCCCCCGCCGGTTGAGGACGGCGGGGGCGGCGGGTCGGTCGGCCCAGGTGCAGAGTGAACCGCTGGGCTCAGGGTGCGGGGAGAGCTGCTGGCTCAGGTGCAGGGTGAGCCGTTGGTCAGGGTGAACGCGGTCGGGTTGGTGTTGGTGCCGGTGTAGCTGGCCTGGAAGCCGAAGCTCACGGTCGAGCCGGGGTTGATGACGGCGTTGTTCGCGTCGTTGTTGAACGCGACGTGTTGCCCGGTCTGGGTCGCGGTCCCGTTCCAGGGGGTGGTGATCGTCTGGTTGCCCGGGAAGTCCCAGTTGAGCGTCCACTTGTTGATGGCCGTCGTACCGGTGTTCTTCAGGGTCAGGCTGGCGGTGAAGCCGTTCGACCAGCTGCTCGCCGAGTAGGTGACCTTGCAGGAGAGCGTCGGGTTGGTCACCGTGTAGCCGTTGGCCGCGTCCCGGACGGCGGTGACCGACGGGCAGCCGTACCCGTCGTCCGGGGTGTTCAGGCCCTGGAAGCTGGAGTTCGACGGGCCGAGGTTCACCCAGGAGCCGCCGATCTGCAACTGGATGCCGCTGGCCTTCCACACGTGCCCGCGGCTCTTCGTGCAGTAGTCACCGACGGTGGTGACCGGGTTCCAGGCGGTGTACCCCTCGAAGATCGCCCAGCCGTACCCGTCACCGCCGTTGTAACCGTGGGTCGTGTAGAGGACGTCCCAGGTCGAGGTGGTGACGTTGTACACCGACGCGGTCCACTCGTTCGTCGCGGCGTTCGTCTTGAGGATCTGGAAGTCGTACGCGGAGTTGGTCACGTACTTCGACTTGAAGGTGGCGTCGACGTCGGCCACCCAGTGCCCCCGGGGGTTTACGTCGCACCAGTCCCAGACGATGATTTCCAGGATGGCGTTGTGGTACTGGGGGTACAGCTCGATGCAGGAGTTGCTACCCGGATAGAGGGTGGGAGCGTAGATGAAGTCTCCCGTGGAGTAGCCGGGGTTGATGCTGTTCCTGGCCCGGGCGCCGGTGACGCCCGCGTTGATGTGGAAGCCGTAATCCGGGTGGTTGTAAGGGGCCGGGTTGCCCGTCCAGCTCGGCAGTGGCTGTGGTGTCGACTGCGGACCGGGTCGCTTCGCGGACGCCGGTTGGGCGTTGACCGGCGGCTGCGGGTGTGGCGCCGCGATCGCCGCCGGCTGCCCGGCACCGCTCGGCGTCGCCGCCTGGGCCGGGATGGAGAGACCGGCGACTACGGTGACCGCACCGCAGACGACGGCCAGGCCCTTGGTCAGGCCAAAGTGAAACCTCAAGGTTTCCCCCTTACCTAAATGCCGGACAGGGAAAGCGCGCACTGGACACCGGTGTCACCGCCGTCGCCGCTCCTGTCCTGGCGCAACGGATCAAGCCTCGCCTCAGCCGGCTTTCGGATCCAGATTCCCGAACGACCCCGAACGAGCCCGAACGAGCCCGAACACCGGGCCGGCGGGATTTGACACCGGGATAGCTAGCCGTTATCTATTAGCGGTCTGTTCGAGGGGGTGCGACCGGGTGCAGGACGTGGTGCTGGCCATGCTGGCCAAGGAGCCGGCCTACGGGTACGAGCTGCGCAGCAGGATGCGGGCCGCCCTCGGCCCGCTCGGCGCGACGATGAACGCCGGGCAGGTCTACGTGACGCTGGCCCGGCTGGCAAGGGCCGGACTGGTGACCTCGGAGCGGGCCGACGGCCTGCCGGACCGGCCCGATCGGCGGGTCTACGCCCTCACCCCCGCCGGGCAGCAGCGGGTCACCGGCTGGTTGGCGGAGGTGAGCTGGCCGAAGCCGGACCTGATGGAGTTTCACCTGAAGCTGGTGGCCGCCGCCTCCGCCCGGCTGGCCGACCCGGTGGCGCTGGTCGACGCGCAGCGACGCGAGGTGCTGCGCCGGTTGCGCGACGCCCAACGGTCGGCGCTGGACCGGGCGGTGGATCCGGTCGCCGGGTTGTTGCTGGAGGGGGTCGTCCTGCGGTTGCGGGCCGACCTGGAATGGCTGGAGGCGTGCGAACGGATGTGGACCGGGCGGAAGGCGGGGTCGTGACCGGATCGACGGTGTTGCGGGCCTCCCGGCTGAGCATGCGGTACGGCGACGAGCAGGCGTTGGTACGCGCCGTCGACGAGGTCGACCTGGACGTGCCGGCCGGGCAGGCCGTGGCGATCATGGGACCGAGCGGCTGCGGCAAGTCGACCCTGCTGCACCTGCTCGGCGGGCTGCAACGCCCCACCGCTGGGCAGGTGTGGTTGGCCGGGCAGCGGATCGACTCGATGCGCGAACGGGCCCTGGCCCGGCTGCGGCGCGACGGGGTCGGGTTCGTGTTCCAGGCGTTCCACCTGATGGATGAGCTGACCGCGGTGGAGAACGTCGAACTGGCCGCGCTGCTGGCCGGTCGGTCACCCGGTCGGGCCCGCCGCCGCGCCCTGCACCTGCTGGACCGGGTCGGTCTCGCGGACCGGGCCAACCACCTGCCGTCGGCACTGTCCGGCGGCCAGCGGCAGCGGGTCGCCATCGCCCGGGCGTTGAGCAACGAGCCGCTGGTCGTACTGGCCGACGAGCCCACCGGCAACCTCGACAGCGCCGCCACCCTCGACGTCCTACGGCTGTTCGAGGACCTTCGCGCCACCGGACAGACCCTTGTCACGGTCACGCACGACGCCCGCATCGCCGCGATCGCCGACCGGGTCATCGCGATGCGCGACGGAACCTTCGCCGACGACACCCACCTGACCGCTGTCGCTGACCGGGCCGGCGCCGGAACCCGCTACGACGGGCGGCGCTGACATGACCGGCCGGCTACTGCTCGTGTGCCGACTCCTGACCCGCGATCTGCGTCGGCACCCGGCCGAGTCCGTCCTGCTGCTGATCGCCATGACCGCCGCGACCGCGACACTGTCCCTCGGGCTGACGCTGAACGTGATGGTCACCGACCCGTACCAGCGGACCCGCGCTGTCACCGCGGGACCGGACCTGGTCGTGGAGCCGGGAGCGACCGGGCCCAGCGCACTGGCCGCGCTGGACCCGGTCGCCACCGCACCCGGCGTCACCGGCCACAGCGGACCCTTCCCGGTCGCCTACCTGGCGCTGACGGCCCACGACACGACCGTCCGGGTCGTCGTCGAGGGCCGGGACGGCACGCCGGCCGCGGTCGACCGGCCGGCGGTCACCGACGGCACCTGGGTCCACCCCGGCGGCGTGGTCGTCGAGCGCACCTTCGCCGACGCGCTCGGCATGCACACCGGTGACCCGGTGAGCGTCGCCGGGCATCCGTTGCGGGTGATCGGGCTCGCGGTCACCGCCGCCAGGCCCGTCTTCCCGTCGGTCGGTTGGCATGCCCCGGGCGGTTACCTGGTCGAGAAGGGCGGCCTGATCTGGGTCGACCGCGGTGACATCGCCGCGCTTGCCGGCGAGCAGGAGCTGGCGTACGCCCTGAAGTTGAGGCTGGCCGATCCGGACGCGGGTGCGGCGTTCCGGAGCACGTCAACCGGTTCCGACGCTTTCCGTGGTGGGCGGATCCGCACCTGGCAGGAGCTGGCGATGACCGACAACAAACTGACCGGGGCGGCACAGGAAACCCTGACCATCGGCAGTTGGCTCCTCGCGGTCCTCGCCGTGGTCGGCGTCGCCGGCATCGTGGCGGGTCGGGTCATCGCCCAACGCCGCCGGGTGGGGTTGTTCAAGGCCGTCGGTGCCGGTCCGGGCATGGTCGCCGTCCTCAACCTCGTCGAGTACCTCGTGACCGGCGCCGTGGCCGCCGGCCTGGGGCTGGCCGCCGGCTGGTTCGCCGCGCCCAGACTGTTCCGCCCGAGTGTTGGATTCGTCGGCTCCCTCGGCGGCCACCCGCCGCTGCGCGTGGTGGCCGCCGCGACCACGCTCGCCCTCACGATCGCCGTCGCGGCCACCCTGATACCCGTGGTGCGGACCGCCACCACCAGCACCATCCACGCCCTGGCGGACGCTCCGACCTCACCGCGCCGCAGGGGGTGGGTGATCCGGTTGTCCCGTCGGCTGCCCACCGCCCTGCTGATCGGTGTCCGCATCAACGCACGACGACCCCGCCGAGCCCGACTCGTCGCTACGAACGCCATGATCACCACGGCCGCGCTCGCCGCCGTACTCACGAACCTGGCCCAGGCCCCCGACCCGCTGAAGCTCGGTTACTCGACCCTCCCCGACGCCCGCAACGAGCGGCAGCTCCACGCCATGTTCCTCGTCGCCGGGATCGCGTGCCTCCTCGCGCTCTGCAACACCGTCGTGAGCGCCTGGACCGCGGTCCTCGACAACCGGCGACCCCTGGCGGTCACCCGCGCGCTCGGCGCGACACCCGGGCAGGCCGCCATCGGTTTGACGGTGGCGCAACTGCTTCCCGCGGTGCCCGGCGTCGCCGCCGGCGTCCCCTTCGGCGTGGGGCTCTATCTCCTCTTCGACGGCGACCGGTACGCCCCCGCCACCTGGCTGGCCGGCGCGGCACTCGGTGTCCTGCTCGTCGTGGCCGTGCTCACCACCGTCCCCGCGCTGGCCGCCGCCCGGCACCCGGTCGCGGACGCGTTCAGGTCCGCACCAACCTGACCGCACGCCCGGGAACGGCTGGGGGGCACTATCGTTCCTGACGTGCACATCCGTTTTGACGTCCCCGCCGACCCCGCCTATCCGGGCCGGGTGGCCGCCGCGCTCAGCGTCGTCCGGCTGCGCAGGTTCGGTTACATCGGCGCGGGGCTGGTGGCGGTCGGGGTGATCGGTTTCGCCCTCTCCCGGGGGCTCGCGCGGGGGGACCGGATCGCACCGCTGTTCCTGGCGATGGTCGTGGGCGGTCTGCTGTCGATGCTCTACCCGCCGTGGGTGCGGGCCCGCGCCCGGCGCCGCTCCAGCCGCTACGCCGTCGAGGGCGCCTACGACATCACCGACGACAACATCATGATGCGCAGCGGCTCGGAGTCCGGTGGCATCGCCTGGGACGGGGTGGCCCGGGTGAAGGACACCCCGGAGTTCTGGATCGTGTTCGTCGGAAAGATGCCGGCGACCGTGATCCCGCGCCACCTGATGTCCGCGCAGGACGCCGAGACGTTGCAGGCCTTTCTGACCGAGCGTGGGCTGCTCCGGTCCCGGTAGCTCAGCCGCCCGCCGCCGGTCGCGGGGCGTTGGCGTCCCGAACCGGATCAGCGAGCGGATCGTCGTCGCCGTCCCCTCGCACGATCGTCCGCACCGTCCTGGTCACCTCCTCCTGGTAGTAGCCGGACCGGAGCGCGGCGCGCGTGGCTGCCGGCGCCGAGAGCCAGCGGACCAGGTTCCGGCCGTCGCTGCGCGGTGACGTCCCGGGAACGAGATTGAGCACCCCGAGCAGGGCCGCCGACAGCGCCGCACCGAGCAGCGCGACGCGGGTGGTCGCCGTGCTCGGCAACGCCGTCGCGGCGCCCAGCACCGCCGCGGTGAACAGGTTCGTCAGCGGGCCGCCGAGGTGGAACAGCGCCATCCGCAGCGGCAGCCTGGGAGCCGGCAGCACCAGCCGCACCACCACCTCACTCCGCCAGCCGGTGAAGGGTGCGATCCGGACCGCGGTGACCGGCAGCCGCAGCAGCTTCGCGGCGACCAGGTGGCCGCACTCGTGCAGGATGACGTGGACCCACAGCGACACAACGGTGATGCCGACGACGGCCACGGCGTCCGCCATGGACTCGGTGACGAGCAGCGCGAACACCACCGCCTCCAGCACCAGGAGGATGGACGCGGCGACCAGCCGCCGACGGGACGAGATCACCGGCAGATGGTACGGGCCGGCCGGCGTCGGCCGGCTGACCTGACCAAGCAGCGGGCGATGAGCCTGTCGGCCCGGTCGGCGAGGTGCCGAGGGCTGAACCTACCGACGGGGTGGGCCCAGCCGTACCCGTTCCGACAGCCAGCCGTAGTGATCCGCGGTCGGGCGGCTGGTTGTCTGGCGTCATGTCCAGAATCAAGGGGCCGCTGGCGTACCTGCTGATCAGTTTCGGGGTGACCTGGACCGTCGAGATCACGCTGTACCTGCGGGGTTTCTCGATGGTGGATCCGCTCGTGCAGATCCTCTCCCTCGCCTGGTTCGCGCCCGCCGGCGCCGCCCTCATCGTCCGCCGCTGGGTCACCCGCGAGGGGTTCGCCGACGCGGGTCTGGCGCTGCGGCTGCGCACCGCCTGGCCCCACTACCTCACGGCCTGGCTCGGACCGCTGGTGCTCACGGCCGGCGCCCTCGGGGTCGCGGCGGCCCTGGGGCTGTGGCGGCCGACCCTGGCACCGGTGAACGACCTGGTACCTGGCCTGCACTGGTGGGCCTTCCTGGTTGTGCTGATGCTCGTCGTACCGCTGCTCGCCCCGATCTACTGGGGCGAGGAGTTCGGCTGGACCAGCTACCTGCGGCTGCGGATCTTTCCCGGTCGGCCGCTGGCCGCCACGCTGGCCACGGGCCTGATCTGGGCGATCTGGCACTATCCGCTGGCCTTCCTCGGGTACGTCGAGTTCGGCAACGTGGCCCTGGGCCTGCTGGTCTGGACGGTGTCATTCCTGTGCCAGGAGGTCCTTCTCACCTGGCTGCGGCTGCGCAGCGGCAGCATCTGGACCACGAGCGTCGCGCACGCCGGAAACAACATGACCCTGTCGCTGCTGACCGGCACGCTGCTGGGTGAGACATCCGACGCGACGGTGAGCACCATGGTGATGACCGTGCCGATGGCCGCGGTGGCCGGTTGGGTCCTGCTCAGTGGGCGGTACCGGACCGTCCCACAGCACCCGACGCGGCAGCGCCACGGCGGCCACCGACGCGGCCGGCTGCCGGCTGCCGACCTCGATGGTGACCGGGGCGTGGCCGCCGCGCTGGTGCCGGACCCGGTGGGCAGGCCCGAGTGGGGTGTCGATGATGTCCGGTGTGCGGCAGCGGAACCTGGTCAGGCTCGGTAACCTTGGCGACCACCTGGGTCACGCGCTCGGCAGGGTTACGCCCAGCGAGTCGGCCAGCACCCGTCCGCCAGCGGGCGTCACCCGCACCGCCCGGCCGGTGCCGATCCGCTCGATCCAGGCGCGCTCGAGGAAGCGGCGGCACAGCACCGCCCCGGCCACCCCGGCGAGGTGGTGGCGTCGCTCGGTCCAGTCGAGGCAGGGCCGTACCACTGGGCGGCGCGTGGCCGTCAGCTCGTCCGGCCCCGCGCCCAGCACCGCGGCGAACCAGTCCACGCCCGTCGCGGTGAGCGCGAAGCCGGTGTCCTGCTGGAGCAGCCCGCGGGCCAGCAGCGCGTCGGTGACGGCGACACCCAGCCGCCCGGCCAGGTGGTCGTAGCAGGTCCGGCCGCGGGCCAGCGCGTGCGCGGCGGCCGAGGTACGCAGCGAGGTCACCGGCGGTGGCGGGCGGCGCCCGTAACCTGCGAGGTCCTCGACGAGCTGGGCGGTGCGCGCGTCGGCGAGCCGCAGGTAGCGGTGCCGGCCCTGTCGCTCCTGCACCAGCAGGCCGCCGTCGACGAGCAGGTCGACGTGCCCGCTCGCGGTGGAGACCGCGACGCCCGCGTGCCGGGCCAGCTCGCCCAGCGTCCAGGCCCGACCGTCGAGCAGGGCGAGCAGGAACACGGCGCGGGTGCGGTCGGCGAGCAGCCCGGCCAGTCTGGACAGGGGCTCACCGGGGCGGGTCGGGTCGGTGGGCATGCCTCATTCTGGCCGCCGATCACTTCGGCGGGCGCCGAAGTGTGCCGGGCCTAGCTTCGGTGGCATGACCGTTCTCACCGACTCGGTACATCTCACCACGTATGCCCAGGTCGCTGCCGCGCTGACCGAGCCGTGCCTGGCCGTGGTGCCCCCGCCGCCCGAACCCGGCCCCATGGGGCGGCTGCGGGCGGCCGTCGCCCGATTCACCGACGGACCCGCGCACGCCCTCCGCCGCCGCCTCGCCGAGGCCCTGCTGACCGGCCTGGATCCGGCCGGGCTGCGGACGGCGGCGCACGCGGCGGTCCGCGCGGGTACCAGCGCTGATCAGCTGGGCTACGTCCCGGTGCGGGTGCTCGCCGCCCGGTACGGCGTGCCGGAGCACGACCTCGACGGCGCGGTGGCCGCGGTACGCGCGGTCGCGGCCGCGTACCAGCCGGGAAGCGCGGCCCGGCCCGGCGCCGACGCCGCGGTGACGACGCTGGTCCGGCTCTTGCCGCCCGGTGCGGCGGCGGAGTCCGGCACGGGCGTGGCCGCACCGCCGGCGGGGGTCCGCAGCCGCGGTGCCGACCTGGACGAGGTGACCGCGGCGCGGATCGGGCTGCTGGTCCAGGCGTGCGAGGCCACCGCGGGCCTCATCGCGAACACGCTGCGCGTCCTGCCCCGCCCCCCGGCCTGGCCGGTCGCCGACGTGCTGGCCGAGGTGCTGCGACACGACCCGCCGGCGCGGGTCACTCGCCGGGTGTGCACCACCGGGACCACCGTCGGGTCCCTACGGCTCACGGCGGGCATACCGGTCCTGCTCGACCTCGCCGCCGCCAACCGCGACCCGTCCGTGTTCGCCGACCCGGACCGGTTCGACCCCGCCCGCCCGGACCGGGACCGCCACCTGGCCCTGGGCGCGGGCCCGCACCGCTGTCCCGGCCGCAACCCCGCCACGGCACTGGCCGCCGGGGTCGTCACCGCCGTGTGGGAGATGGCCCGATGACCGCGTTCCACGCCTCCCGGCACAGCGGGTCGGTCTGCGACGCGGGGACGGCGTTTCGCCAACTGCATCACGGCGACACGCCGCTGTTGCTGCCGAACGCCTGGGACTTCGGGTCGGCGGCGGCCCTGGTCGCGGCGGGATTCGCCGCGGTCGGCACGACCAGCCTCGGCGTGGCCGTGGCACACGGCCTGCCCGACGGCTGCGGCGCGACCCGTGCCGAGACCGTGGCCGTGGCGCGACGGATCAGCACGCTGCCGTGTCTGCTCACGGTTGACGTCGAGGGCGGCTTCTCCGCCGACCCGGCCGAAGTCGGGCGACTGGCCGCGCAGCTGTCCGGGTACGGCGTCGCCGGGATCAACCTCGAGGACGGCCGGGCCGACGGGACGCTGGCCGACCCGGCGGCGCAGGCCGAGCTGATCGCGGCCGTCCGCGACACTGCGCCGGGCCTGTTCGTCAACGCGCGCACGGACACCCACTGGCTCGGCCGGGGCGGCCTGCGGGAGGCCGTCGACCGGGCCCGGCGCTACGTCGCGGCCGGGGCCGACGGCGTTTTCGTGCCCGGCCTGACCGATCCGGCGGCGATCGCCGCGCTCGTCGCGGAGCTCGCCCCCACCCCGGTCAACATCCTCCACTCGCCCCAGGGCCCGCCGCCAGACGTGCTCGCGACCCTCGGCGTACGCCGGGTGAGCTGCGGATCGCTGCTGTTTCGGGCCGCGCTGCAGGCAGCGGTACAGGTGGCGGCGGGCTTTCGGGAGGCCTCTCCGGCACCGCCGGGCATACCCGGCTACGCCGAGATCGCGGCGCTGGTCACCGGGCCGCGATGACCACTTCGACCGGGCTGTCCGCTGCCGGACTCTCACGGTCGGCGGAACCGCGCAGCGCTGCCTCGACCCGGCGGTTGCTGGTCATGGTCGCCGTGACGGCGGTCATCACCAGGAGGAGGCCACCGGCGGCGTAGAGGGGGGTGCGTATGTCGTAGGTGGTGGCCAGCCAGCCGCCGAGGAAGGCGCCGAACGGTGCGGCGCACATGGCGAGCATCCGGGAGGTGGAGCCGATCCGGCCCATCAGGTGGGCCGGGACGATCGCCTGCCGCAGGGAGGGGCCGAGCACCATCGTGGCGCCCATACCCGCCCCGCAGGCGGCGAGCGCGAGCCCGGCCACGTACGGGTTCGGGGCGGCGGCAAGGCCCAGGATGGCAAGCCCTTCGACCAGGGCCGTGCAGATCAGCGCGGTGCCGATGCCGAGACGGCGGCCGAGGAAGGAGGCGACGCCCGCGCCGAGCAGGCCGCCGGTTGCCTCGGCCGTGAGGAGCAGGCCGAAACCGAAGGTGCCGATGCCGAGACGGTCGTGGGCGAACAGGGCCAGCACGGTCTCCACGGCGAGGAAGGCGATGTTGCCGACCGCCGGACGGAGCGCGAGCCCGAGCAGCAGTCGATCCCCGAAGACGTACGAGGCTCCGGCCCGCGCCTGCCGCAGCAGCGACTCGCGGGGCTGCGGTGCGGGCGGGGGTACGGCGGGCAGTGACCGTACGAGCACGGCGGACAGCACGAACGACACCGCGTCGGTGAGCAACGGGACCGCCCGCCCGAGCAGGAGCAGCGCACTGCCGGCCGGGGGTCCCGCGAAGCCGGACGTGGCGGTCTGGGCGCCGCGCAGGCGGGCGTTTGCGCGTTCCAGGGATGCGGGATCGCGGCCGAGCAGGTCCGGCAGATAGGCCGTGGCGGCCGTGTCGAAGAAGAGTCCGCCGAGGCTGAGCAGGAAGGCGACGACCGCGAGCAGTGGAATGCTCAGCACGTCGAGCAGGGCCGCGGCCGCCGGAATCGTGAGCAGCCCCGCCCGCGCGACGTCTGCTGTCCACATCGTGCGGCGGCGGTCCCAGCGGTCCACCAGCGCACCGCCCAGTATTCCGAAGAGCAGCCAGGGCAGTGTCCCGGCGGCCGTGATCACGGCCAACGCCATCGGGTCCCGCGTCAGCGTCAACGCGAGCAGAGGCAGGGCGGCGTGCATCACCCCGTCACCGAGCGAGGACACCGTCTGTGCGGTCCACAGCCGTCCGAACCCGGTCGGCAGCTTTCTCGCGTCCGAGGTCACTTGGCGTCCCCCTCGGCTTGCTGGCGCGGCGCCGGATGGAACAGCGCGAAGATGAGCGACGCGTCCGGCAGCGACGGATCGGACAGCTTCCGGTACTCGTCCGCCAGTGCGTGCAGCCGCGCGCCCAACTCCGCGAACTGTTCCTCGGTGAGGCGTAGGTGTGCCATCCGTACGTGTCGCTCGCTGTGCGCCGCTGCCGCCTCCAGGTCGGCCACCGCATGGCGCATCAGGATGTCCGGCCCTCCCTCGCCCGGATCCGGCAGCACGATGCTCTGCGCGGCCATGGCGTAGTACCGCTCGGTGACCCCTCGCACCTTCCGCGTCCGTACCACCTTGACCAGGCCAGCCCGCTCGAGCAGGCGCACGTGGTAGCTGGAACTGCCCTTCGCGAGGCCCACCCGTTCGGCGATCTGGGTGATCGTCGCCGGCTCGAAGCGGAGCATGGCCATGATCCGGTGGCGGGTGAGATTGGAGACGGCACGTAGCTGCTCGTCGGTGGTGACGTGAAGACTCTCGGCAAGATCACTGGTGGACATGCGGCTAATGGTCAACGACTCTTGACCATTGCGCAAGGGGGTTCGGCACCTTCTTTCCGGTCAAGCGATCACGGCCGCCGACCGTACGCTGACAAAACCGCCGCAGGGCGGGCACCCCAGCGGACGAAACGCGGGATGTCGCCGCGCCGACACGACAGAGCCCCGGTCGATCGCGGTGGATCGGCCGGGGCCCGTCGGTGGGTCGGGTCGGGTCAGGACAGGTCGAACCGGTCCAGTTCCATGACCTTGGTCCAGGCCGCGACGAAGTCCGCGACGAACTTCTCCCGAGCGTCCTGGCTGGCGTAGACCTCGGCGAGGGCCCGCAGCTGGGAGTGGGAACCGAAGACCAGGTCGACCGCGGTGGCGGTCCACTTCACCTCGTCGGTGGCCGCGTCGCGGATCTCGTACACGTGCTCCTCGGACTCCGAGGCCCGCCACCGGGTGCCCGGAGAGAGCAGGTTGGCGAAGAAGTCGTTGCTGAGCACCCCGGGCCGGTCGGTGAGGACGCCGTGCCGGCTGCCACCGAAGTTGGCACCGAGCGAACGCAGGCCGCCGACCAGGACGGTCATTTCCGGCGCGGTCAGGTTGAGCATGTAGGCACGGTCGACGAGGAGCACCTCCGGCTGGGTCTTCTCGCCCGGCCGCAGGTAGTTACGGAACCCGTCGGCGCGTGGTTCGAGAACCCGGAAGGACTCGACGTCGGTCTGCTCGGCGGTGGCGTCGGTGCGGCCCGGGTGGAACGGCACGGTCACCTCGACGCCGGCGTCCCGGGCCGCCTTCTCCACGGCGGCCGAGCCGGCCAGCACGATCAGGTCGGCGAGCGAGATCCGTGCGCCGCCGGCACCGTTGAACTCCCGCTGGATGCCCTCGAGCGTGTCCAGGACCGTCGCCAGCTGCGCGGGCTGGTTGACCTCCCAACTGCGCTGGGGCTCAAGGCGCAGCCGGGCGCCGTTGGCGCCACCACGCTTGTCGGTGGACCGGAAGCTCGCGGCCGAGGCCCAGGCGGTGGACACCAGCTGGGCGGTGGTGAGCCCGGAGTCCAGCACCTTCGCCTTGAGCGCGGCCACATCGGCGTCGCTCACCAGCTCGTGGTCGACGGCCGGGACCGGGTCCTGCCACAGCTGCGACTCCGGGACCCACGGGCCCAGGAACCGGCTGACCGGACCCATGTCGCGGTGCAGCAGCTTGTACCAGGCCTTGGCGAAGGCCAACGCGAACTCGTCGGGGTTCTCCAGGAAGCGACGCGAGATCTTCTCGTACGTCGGGTCGAAGCGCAGCGACAGGTCGGTCGTGAGCATCGTCGGCTTGTACTTCTTCGACGGGTCGTAGGCGTCCGGGATGATCGCCTCGGCGTCCTTGGCGACCCACTGCTTGGCGCCGCTCGGGCTGGTGGTCAGTTCCCACTCGTGGCCGAAGAGGATCTCGAAGAACCGGTTGCTCCACTGCGTCGGCCGGTCGGTCCAGGTCACCTCGAGGCCGCTGGTGATCGTGTCGGGACCCTTGCCGCTGCCGTGGCTGCTGAACCAGCCCAGGCCCTGCGCCTCCAGCGGGGCGCCCTCGGGCTCGGGGCCCACGTGGTCGTCGGCGTTGCCGGCACCGTGGGTCTTGCCGAAGGTGTGACCACCGGCGATGAGGGCGACGGTCTCCTCGTCGTTCATCGCCATCCGGGCGAAGGTCTCGCGGATGAAGTGGGCCGCCGCCCGGAAGTCCGCGCTGCCGCGCGGGCCCTCGGGGTTGACGTAGATGAGTCCCATCTCGGTCGCGCCGACGTCCTCGGCCATCTGCGTGTCGGCGACGTAGCGCTCGTCACCGAGCCAGGCGTCCTCCGGACCCCAGAAGATCTCCTCCGGCTCCCAGACGTCCACCCGCCCGAAACCGAAGCCGAAGGTCTTGAACCCCATCGACTCCAGGGCGACGTTGCCGGCGAGCACCAGCAGGTCGGCCCAGGAGACCTTCTGGCCGTACTTCTGCTTGACCGGCCACAGCAGCCGGCGGGCCTTGTCGAGGTTGGCGTTGTCGGGCCAGCTGTTGAGCGGGGCGAAACGCTGACCGCCGTCACCGGCGCCGCCGCGACCGTCCTGGATCCGGTACGTGCCGGCGGCGTGCCAGCTCATCCGGATCATCAGGCCGCCGTAGTGGCCGAAGTCGGCCGGCCACCAGTCCTGCGACGTGGTGAGCACCTTGACGATGTCCTGCTTGAGGGCCTCGACGTCGAGCTTCTCGAACTCCTTGGCGTAGCTGAAGTCCGACCCCAGCGGATTGCCCTTCGGCGAGTGGGCGTGCAACACCGAGAGGTCGACCTGGTTGGGCCACCAGTCCCGGTTGGTACGCGGCCGACCGCCGGTCTTCGGGGTCGGCGCGTCGATCGCCGGGTTCTCGCTCTCACTGCCGTGCGCGGTCACGGAGTCGTGCGCGACCGGGCAGCCGCCTGCCGCCATCTGGTCCACGCCCTGGGCACTGGAGGGACCGTTGTCCTGGGTGTTGCTCATGTGCTTCCTTCCGAACGGGCGGTTCACTGGGTCGTGCGGTCGGTCGCGCAGTCGGGGCAGGTGCCCCGGTAGACGACCTCAGCCTCGTCGATCACGAATCCGTGGTCGTCGGAGGCGGTGAGACAGGGGCGGTTGTCGACGGCGCAGTCGACATCGGCGATCGCCCCGCAGGAGCGACACATGACGTGGTGGTGGTTGTCGGCGACCCGGGACTCGTAGCGGACGGTGGCCCCGATCGGCTGGATCCGCCGTACCAGACCGGCCTCGGTGAGCGCCCGCAGCACGTCGTACACCGCCTGCTGGGACACCGTGGGATGATTCGCCCGTACCAGGGCGGTCACCGTGTCGGTGTCGACGTGCGGATGGTCACGCAGCGCGGCGAGCACCGCCAACCGGGGCCGGGTCACGCGCAATGAGACCGACCGAAGCTGCGCCTCGAACTCGGCTGTCACCCGAAGAACATAGCCCAGTTTTCTGGAACATTTCCAGTTTACCGCCGATCCAGTGCCGTCCCCCGCCGGCGCTCAGAACGCCGCGCGCAGGTACAGCCGGTTGCCGTCGGCGTCGGTCAACTCGAGCCGGTCGGCGTCGAGGGCGAAGGCCACCGCACCGTCCAGGACGTCGAAGACGGTGATCTCCAAGCCGAGGTTCTGCTGCGGGCACATCCGCTTCGTGACGCCCAGGTCGGTCACGAGGACGGTTCCTTCGCCCACGACGGCCCCACCGCTGAGCCAGTTGCAGGAGAGTCCGCCGGTCACCTCGGCACCGTGGAACACCAGGTGCGCGTACCCGCCCGCCGGGACCGGGCTGGTGCCCGGCCGGGAGGTCGACTCCACCAGCCAGTACGTGTCCGACAGCGGCCGGTCGACTTCCGGTACGGCGACCAGCCGGATCTGCGTGTCGTCGACCGACAGCAGCAAACCGGCGTCGTCCCGGATCCACTCCGGCCCGGCACCGAGGAACTGGCCCAGCCAGGTGTCCTGGGCGCGCTGCTCCGGACCGTACGGAAGATCGGTGCTGCGCTGGCCGGTGACGACCAGGCGGCTGCCCTCGACGCCGACCTGGCCGGAGATGAGGTTCCCACCGGCGTGGGCCCGTAGGGTGCCGTCGGTGATCCGCAGCCGGATCACCGTGTCGGGCAGCAGCGGGCGGGGCTGGCCACCCTGGGTCACCGCCACCGACTGGAACGTGCGGTCCTCCTCGATCCCGGGCTCAGCGTCGGGAGACGCCGCGGCGGTGTCCGGGACCACCGCCGCGGCACCGGGGGACGCCACCGTGGCAGCGGGGAACGCCGTGGCGGTGCCGGCCGCCAGCAGCCCTACGACAACGAGGTTCGTCAATATCTTCATGGTTCCCATGATGCCCGACCGCACCCGCGCCGCGGGCGATTCCAACCCGCCGGTCCTGGCTCGCCGGTCGGTTCAACTCACCGGGCGACCCTGGCTCGCCGGGCGGTCCTGGCTCGCCGGGCGATCTCGGCTTGCCGGCGGTCGGGCGGGCCCGCTCAGTAGCCGATGCGGAAGGTCGCGTCCTGCCGGTCGGCCGTCGGGGAACCGCTCGTGATCGGGTCGATCCGCAACAGGTAGTCGTAGTGCCGCAGGTACCGGTCCGGGTAGTTGTACGAGCGGAACGACGTCCACGAGGCGTCCGCGAAGCCGGCCGTCCGATAGAACGTGGCGTCGGCCCTGAACACGCTGGTGCCGTCGTTCGCCTCCAGCCGCAACGCGTAGTTGTAGTGCCGCAGGTAGCGGTCGGGGTAGTTCACCGAGCGGAACGACACCCCGGCCGGGTCGGCCAGGCCCGGGACCAGGGTCCACAGCTGGTCCTGGTACGGATCGAAGGGGTACGCGTCGATCCGCCCGACGTTGTTGCTGTGCCGGATGTAGCGGTCCGGGTAGTTGTACGACTTCACGCGGTTCCACGCCGGCGTACCCCACCTGGCGGTGAGCGCGGACAGTTCGGCCGAGGTGATCGGCGTGATCCCCGGATGCTTGGAGTTCAACGGCTGGGTGTACGACCGGTCGTTGAGCAGGCTCCACGAACCACTCGCCACGTTCGTGGTCTGCCAGCAGAAGAACCGGCCGTTGGGGCTCCACGTGTCGCCCCACATGTACCAGGTGTCCGAGGCGTTGGACCGGACGATCTCCGGGGCCTCGACGCCGCGCCCGGGGCCGATGGCCGACGTGTAGACGCCGAAGCTGCCCGGGTTGAGGCTGTTCGAGCGGGTGCCGAGCAGCGTGCTGTTCGTGTTGTTCTTGAAGTACAGGTAGTTGACCCCGTTGACGCTCACGAAGTCGCCGTCGATGGCGTCGTAGCCGGGGTCGAAGAACGTCTGTGGGCTCGACGCGGTCACGAAGTCGCTGGTGTAGTTCACCATCAGCACGTTGTGACCACCGTTGACCGCCGAGTAGACGATCGCGTACTGCCCGCGCCCGGCGTCCCAGTACGCCTCGGGCGCCCAGGCGTGGGTGGCGAGGGAGTGCACCTTCAACAACCGGTACCCGGTGAAGGTGGTCAGGTCGGCGGAGTCCCAGACGTGGATGTACTGGCTCTGGTAGTTCCAGTCGGTGCCGTTGAGGTCGGTGGCGAGCACCACGAAGCCGCCGCCCTGCTTGCGCAGGATGAACGGGTCGCGCAGGCCCCGGCTGCCCGATGTCGGCGTGACGACCGGGTTGTTCTGGTTCAGCGGGGTCCAGTTCAGGCCGTCGGCGCTGACCGCGAGGTGCAGGCCGTAGTTGGCGGCGGTCATGCTGGGAGATTCGGTGAAGTACGCCATGGCGTAGCCGGCGTAGGTGGCGGCGGAGGCGGTTCCGGGGCGCAGCAGGACGGCTCCGGCGACGGCGGCGCCGGTGGCGGACAGCAGCGTACGACGCTTCAAGAGGTCACCTCGGGGGTGTCATCGCTGCCGAGTGGTGAACCGGCAGCGGGTTTCATCGATGTTATCGTTAACATTGATGAAGTCAAACATCGATCCGCCGGCCTGGGGACCGCCGCCCGTGGGGTCCCGGACGCCCGGTCACGAAGATGTCGATGACGGCGGGCTCGGCGGCCTGGCCTTCTGCGGATAGATCGTCTCGTGGCTGGCCAGCATGGCGACGAACTCGCCGATCTTCCGCTCCCGGGTCTCCGCCCGCTTGACGGCATTGACGCGGTGGATGAGAGCGAACCGGTTGGTCCTGGTGAGGACGTCGAACATGGCCTGGGCGGCGGGTTGGGCGGCGATGGCGGCGAGCAGGTCGGCCGGCACCTCGGCCTCCGACGGCGGGGCGTAGGCGGCGGCCCAGCGCCCGTCCGCCTTCGCGGCCTCCACCGCGGCCCAGCCCGCAGACTGCATCCGCCCCTGCGCCTCCAGCCGGGCCACGTTGGCGACGTTGCGTTGCGACCATGAGCTGCGGGACCTGCGCGGGGTGAACCGGATCCACGAGGTTTCCTGGTCCCGTTTGCGGGTCTGGCCGTCGATCCAGCCGAAGCACAGGGCCTCGTCGACCGCCTGTTGCCAGGTCAGCGTGGTGACCGTGCCGCCCTTCCTGGTCAGCGCGAGCCAGACGCCGGGCGACGACGCGTGGTTCGCCGACAACCACGCGCGCAGCGCCTCGGCGTCCGCGACCACCAACTCATCCAGCTCGGCGCTCCCCATGACAGCAGGCTAACCGCCGCCTCGCCGCCACCCGATCCCGCCGGTCAGTCGCTCGATCCGCGTAGCCAGTCGAACACCTCCCGCAGGGTATCGGGGCCCGGCAGGTGTCCCCCGGTGTAGCGGTGTCCTCGCGCTCCGGGGATGTGCGCGAGCAACCACTGTGCGTGCTCGCTGGAGACGTTCTCGTCGTGCGAGCCGTACCAGATGCCGACGGGAACCGGGCCAGTCGGCATGGCGAAGCCCCAGGGTCGGGCGAAGGCGATCTTGTCGTCGACCCAGCCGTCCAGGCTGTCGATGAACGTGGCGCGTAACCGGGCCATGGCCGCCGGATCTTCCCGGGCCGGCGGTCCCGGTGGCCTGCCGGGCAACTCCGGGCCGCCGGCTTCGACCTTGGCCATGATGTCGCGGGCGATCTGCTGGAGGCTGCGCCGCAGGGTCTGTTCCTCCGGTGGCTCCACCTCCTCGGTCGGTTTGATCCCGCCGAGCACGGCGCATCGGATCACCCGTTCCGGTAGCAGCGCGGCACAGGCCAGAGCGTGCGGCCCGCCGCCCGAACCACCGTAGACGGCGAACCGCTCCCAGCCCTGGGTGTCGGCGAGCACCCGGACGTCCTCGGTCACGTCGGCGACGCTACGGCCGGGTTGGCGGCCCGAGCCCCCGTATCCGGGGCGGTCGGGCATCAGCACGCGCACGCCGCTTCGGTTCATCGCCTCGATCTGGTCCGGACGCCGCCAGCGGGTGCTCGGCGTACCGTTGTGCGCGATGATCGGAAATCCGTCGGCAGGTCCGTAGAGGCAGTAACGCACGATCCGTCCGTCGATCTCCACCGACTGCTCAGCCACCATCGAACCATCCAACATCACGCCGAGGGGCGGTTGCTGGGAGGTACGTCAGTTACGCAGGCTCCACTGCCGGTTGGCGCCGCCGGTGCAGGACCACAGCTGCGAACGGTCTCCGCTGCGATCCGGCAGGGTCGCGTCACTCGGATCCGGTGCGGGATGTTGGATAGGGGTGTTGCCGGACCCCTTGGGAGCGCCCGCCGTGAACCCGTACGATCAGCTCGCCGGTCTTGACCTGCCGAACCTCCAGGTGTTGGAGGCGGCCCTGGCCCTGGGCGGCCTGGTCACCGAGGCAGAGGTGTCGGCGTTGGTCGGCGCTGACGCGACGCCGTACCTGCGGCGCGCCGCCGATGCCGGACTGGTCGCGTCACTGCGGGGCCGGCTCGCGGTGAACAGCGTCCTGCGGGAGGTCTTCGCCCGTCCGCTGGGTGTCGGCCCGTCGGCTGACCAGCTGATCACCGTGTTGAACGTCGATGACCTGAAGGTTGTCGCGAGCAACCTGGGACTGCCCACGAAGGGCCGCAAGGCAGACCTGCTCGAGGCGGTGGCGAACTTCTTCCGCGATGCGGACAACGTGCAGGGTCTGGTCAAGCGGATGCCACCCAGAACGCGGACGGCGTTGGAGGAGGCTGACCGGGACGGTGGACGGATCCGTCGCTACGGCGGCACCGGCATCGCGTCGCGGGGTAGGGCTCCGAGCCGCTATCGGCAGGTGCATCCGCTGGACTGGGCCGAGGAGCACGGGATGGTCTACCGAGTGACCTGGGAGGACTACCAGTTGGCGAGCCAGGTCACGCTCGCCCTGCGGGGAGTGGACTACCGGGCTCCGTTCCAGCCGCAGGAGCCGACGGTCACCTGGCTCGCGCCGGATCCCGTGGCGGTACGCCGCGACGCCCAGGCGCAGGGCATCGCCGCGGTCGGGCTGATGTCGACGCTGCTGGACGGGGCTGGGCGTACACCGCTGGCCACGGTCAAGGCCGGCGGCGTGGGTGTGCGCGAGCTGACCCGGACGGCGAAGACGCTTGGCGTGCCGGTCTCCACCGTGCGGCTGCTGCTGGCGGTCGCGGTGGAGGCCGGGCTGGCCGAGCTGGGCGAACGCGTGATGCCGACAGCCGCGTACGACCGCTGGCTCGGTCTCGGCCTGGACCGGCGGCTGGCGGTGCTGCTCAACGCGTGGCGCGACCTGGACTACCTTCCGTCGTCGCAGACCGGTCCATGGGCGCCGGACTACGATCATTCCTGGTCCGCGCACGCCCGGATGGCCGCGCTGCGGTCGTTGGGTGACCGGGCGACGACGAGCGTCGAGCAGGCCACGCAGTGGATATGGTGGCGGCAGCCGCTGGCCTTCGGCGGCGCCACCACGGTGCGCCGCCTGCTGGACGAGGCGATGACCCTGGGCGCTCTCGGCGCGGGCGCGATCAGCCCCGCCGGACAGGCGCTGATCGCCGGCAGAGACATCGCCAAGGCCGTCGGCGACCTGGGTGAGGTGTCCAACACCGCTCGGCTACAGGCCGACCTGACCGCGGTCGTGATGGGAACACCAGGCCCCGCGCTGGCGGAACTGCTCGACGCCGTCGCAGCCGTGGAGTCCCGGGGCACGGCCACCACCTGGCGCTTCAGCCCGGCGACGGTACGCGGCGCGTACGACGCGGGCTGGACCGAGCACCGCCTGACCAGGGCCCTGACGAAGATCGCTGAATCCGGACTGCCGCAACCGCTGAGCTATCTGCTGGCCGACGTCGCCCGCCAGCACGGATCGGTCCGTGTCGCACCCGTGGCCAGCACCCTGGTCAGTGACGACACCGCGCTGCTGGCACAGATCTGCGCCGACAAGCGACTGGACAAGCTCAACCTGCGGCTGCTCGCCCCAACCGTGCTGGCCAGTCAAGCCGCCACGACCGACACGATCGCCGCCCTGCGCAAGGCCGGCTATGCGCCCCGCCAGCAGAACGCCGACGGTCGCGACGTCATCGAGAAGGCCCGCCGCCATCGCGCCTGACGGATCGACGGCCGGCCGAGATCATCGCCGTACGCCGATCGCGGTCAGCTGAGTGCGGATCTGCTCGGCCTGCGGCATGCCGAGCTCGACGTAGCGAGCGAGCGCCTGGTGATAGTGCTGGCGAGCCTGGTCATCGTCGCCGAGAGCGTGGTGGGCGCGGCCAAGACCGGCATGGGCGCGGGCCTGCTGGTCGAGCGCGCCGATGTCGGTGGCGATGCCGAGCGCGGCAGTGTGGTGGGCGACGGCGTCAGAGCACTGACCGGCGGTCTGGGCCGCCTCTCCGAGTCCATTGAGCGCGTAGGTTTCGCCGTCCCGTCCGCCGGTCTGGCGGAAGATGGCCAGCGCCTCCTGGTGGTGCCGGACGGCTTGCGCGGACTGGTTGAGGTGGGTGTGGAGGATGCCCAGGCTGTCCAGCGTCCACGCTTCACCGTCGCGATCGCCGCGCTGCCGGTACAGGGTCATCGCCTGTTGGATGTGTTCAGCCGCCAGGTCGTACCGGCGGATTCGCACCTCGACGTCGCCGAGGTTGCCCAGCATGGACGCCTCCCCGACCCGGTCGCCGGTCTGCCGGCACAGGGCGAGGGCCTGCCGGTAGTGCTCGGCGGCCGGCTGGTAGTCCCCGAGCCGCGCCGCGACGAAGCCGAAGTTGCCCAGTGCGCGGGCCTCACCGGTGAGGTCACCGGCCTGCCGGTAGCGGGTCAGCGCCTGCTCGTGACGGTCGGCGGCCTGCCGGTAGCGGCTCAGCCGCGCTTCGACGATGCCCAGGTTGGTCAGGGCGCGTGCCTGACCGGTGCGGTCGCCGGTCAGCTTGTGCAGGTTCAGGGCGCGGTCGAAGTGGTCGACGGCCTGATCGAACCGGCCCATCTGGACGTACGCCGCGCCGAGATTGGTCAACGCGTGTGCTTGCCCCTTGGCGTCGTCGGTGTTGCGGGCGGCGTCGCGGGCGTGGCCATGGATGGTCAGGGCATCGTTGTGGTATCCGCCGTTGAGGTAGCGGAAGAGGATGGTCGACAGCCGAGTGGTGTGGCTCGGCCAGCCATGGGTGGCGGTGTGCCCGGCCATCGCGACCAGGACGACGCGCTCAGCGTCCAGCCAGGCACGGGCCGTTCCCGCCTCGGTCAGGAACGGTGTCGGGGTGGCCGGCGACGCGACCCGTGGGCGTCGATGCGCCTCTGCGGGGTGCAGGGTGTCCATCGCGGCGGCGCTCGTGGCCAGGTAATAGTCAAACAGGCGGGTCAGCGCCGCGCGCCGTTCGGGTGGCGGATCCTCGTCGCCTGCCTTGTTGACGGCGAAGACGCGGATGAGGTCGTGCAGGGTGTACCGGCCGGGGCTGGCCTCCTGTAACAGGTGGTCGCGGCGCAGATCGCGCAGGTGAGCCCGCGCGGTGCGCAGGTCGAGATCGCACAGGGCCGCGGCTGCGTAGGCGTCGAGGTCCTGGCCGGGGTGCAGCGCGATCAGCCGGAGCAGTCGTCGCCGATCGGCGGACAGCCGTTGGTAGGACAGGTGGAGGGCGAGTTCCACACCGTTGTCCAGGCGGCGTTCGTGGCGGCGTTCGTCGAGCCGGTCGGCGTGATCGGTGAGGGTCCAGCCGGGCTTGCCGCGGATGTGCCCGGTGACCAGTCCCAGGGCCAGCGGCAGGTGGCCACAGCTCCGGGCGATCCGAACCGGGGCCTGTGGATCTGTGCCGACGGGGGTCCCGGGCACGGCCTGGGTGAGGAACACCACGGCCTCCTCCGCGGTGAAGACATCCAGGGTCAGGCGTGTCGCGGGCGGCAGGGCGGTGAAACCCCGCCGGCTGGTGACCAGCGTGATGCAGCCGGGAACGTCCGCGATCAGTGGGCGGACCTGGTCTTCGCCGGCGGCGTTGTCCAGGATGACCAGCGTGCGTGTGCCGGCGACGCATTCCTGGAACGCGGCGGCGCGGGCGCCCAGATCCTGCGGGATCTCGCGGCCGGGTACGCCGAGTAGGCGCAGGAAACCGTCCAGGACCGCGGCTGGATCAGCCGGCGGCTGGGCCGGGTCGGAGTGGAACCCTCGCAGGTTCACGAACAGGACGTGCTCGAAGGGTCTCTCCTGGGCGAGCAGGTGCCCGGCGTGGATGGCGAGCTGGGTCTTGCCGACGCCGGCCATGCCCTCGATCGCCGAGATCACCACCGCGCCGCCGCCGCGCTGACCGGGTTGGAGTGCGCTGCGCAGGCGGTCCAGTTCGATGGTGCGACCGGTGAACTCGGCCAGGTCCCGGGGCAGGCCGTCCTGGACGCGGACCTGCGCCGCCGCCGTTGTCTCCCCGCCGATCACCCGCATCGCCTGGCGCCACTGCGTCACGTACCCGACATCGGGGTGCAGTGCCTCGACCACCGCGACGACCAGGTCGGAATTCAGCCGCCGCCGGCCATAGCGGAAACAGTCCACCACAGTGGTCTTGCCGGCCAGCTCACCGGTTGGCCGTCCGGCCTCTGACCACGCCGCGTTGATGCGGTCCTTGATGGTCTCGTAGGACGGGTCGCCGGCCCAGACCTTCAACAGCCGCAGCCGTTCGACGACATCGTCGAGGGTGCTGGCCTGCCCGGGGTCGGGCGGGTCGGCGAAGGTGTCGACCGGCGGGCCGGCCAGCTCCCGCCGAGACTGGGACGGCATGGCTCACCTCCAGTTCGGGTCGATGCCCTCACGTGCCTCTCAGGTTAACGACGGCGGGCATCCCACCGCCGTTCGGATTCGGTCGGAATGCGCCAGTCGGTCCCACCGGTGGTGTTCAGTCGAGAGGACTGCCGTGCCCGGGAGGCGCGCAGCAGCCGTAACCACTGACGGGCCACACCATGGAGGAAAGCAATGCGGAGGATCCAAGCCCAGCGGTCTCTGGCGTCAGTCGGGGCCATAGTCGCCCTCCTGATGGGACTCGCCGCCCCGGCGTCCGCCCAGGCCAGCTCGACGACCCCCACCGGCATGGTCTCGACCCTGGCTGGCGGACCGTGCGGATCGTCCTACTCGCTGGTCACCCACTACCCGGTCAACAGTCAGGCGACCGGCGAGATCAACATGTACCTGGACGTCTACTACTCGTCGACCGCGAAGCGGAACTGCCTCGTCGCCAATCACGCCGGCAGCGCGTACGGCACGAGCCTGTCCTCGCTGGCGGAGATCCGGCCGTCCGGGTCGGCCTGGCCGGCGTGCCCGAGCGTCGGCTGCGACGAGGGCAACTACAAGTACTACGCGGGACCGGTGTACACGCCGTCCGGCGTGAACATGTCCGGCAGGTGCGTTGACGTCGGTGGTCTGGCCGGCATTCAGACCGACAAGATTTTGTACAGGATCAACTGTGGCTGAGGGGTTCCCGATGAAGCGACTTCTTGTGACCATCGCCCTGCTGGTGCTGACGTTCGGCGGGTTGGCGAGCCCGGCACACGCCGCCGGTGAGGCCCAGTTCGGGGTCGCCGCGGCCAACTGCCAACACTCGAAGGGCGCGGGCAGCGTCGTGTCGGCGGACTACATCCGGACCAACGCCGGCGGCCAGGCGATCGGGGCGGTCCAACTGTGCCGAAGCGGGTCCTACTACTGGGCGTACATGGTCATGTATTCGCCGCTCCGCTCCGGCTACTGGGGCAACGCTCTCCTGTTCCGCTCCCCGGACGGCGCCAAGTGGTCGTGCAACTCCAGCGGCGGGAACCTGTACGTCGAACCCGGTCAGACGATGTGCTGGACGCCTCGGATCTATTCGTCCAGCACCAGCCAGACCTTCCTGGCCCAGGGGTACGTCTGCGTCGGGGTCTATCCGAGCGAAGCCCAGTACTACGCCGACGGGCAGACGGCCTGGCGGCGCTGAGCGACTGCGGACAGGAGAACCCGGGGCGGCCTCTTGGAGGACCGCCCCGGTCGTCGCCGGCCTCCGCGGGTCGGCCACCCTTGCGGGATACATTGACACACGTCGGTGTTAGCGCTAACTTTCGGCTCAGGTAAGGACAGTCCACCGGCCCCGGGCCAACTTGCTGACTCGCGACGCGGTCCGGAAACCCGGCACGCCCACCCAGGCGGTGCCGGAGGCCGACCGGCGGCAGTCCCCTGCCGCCCACGGACGGCGGGCAGCACCGAAGACCGGCGCCGGGTTACTCCTAGGAGCCCGCATGTCCATCGTCACCCCCGATCCGGGACGAGCCGGTCAGCCGTACAGAACCGGCGACCCGGGGCCGTCCACCCGACCCGCCCACCCCGGCGGTGCCCGGCGCCGCCGGCTACTCGCGGAGGGACTGGCGCTGCTGATGCTGGTCGCGGTCGCGGGCTGGTGGGTGAGCGTGGGCGCCGCCCAACCGGCGCAGGCTCTCGGCAACGGCCTGGCGCTCACTCCGCCGATGGGCTGGAACGACTGGAACTCGTACGGCTGCAGTGTGTCGGAGTCGCTCGTCAAACAGACCGCCGACAAGATCGTGTCCTCGGGGCTCGCCACGGCCGGCTACCAGTACGTGAACATCGACGACTGTTGGATGCAGCACAGCCGCGACTCGGCGGGCAATCTCCAGCCGGACTACGCGAAGTTCCCCGACGGAATCTCCGGCACGGCTGCGTACGTGCACTCCAAGGGGTTGAAGCTGGGCATCTACGAGGACGCCGGCACCGCCACCTGCGCCGGCTATCCCGGCAGCCTCGGGCACGAGGCCCAGGACGCACGGTCGTTCGCGTCGTGGGGCGTGGACTACCTGAAGTACGACAACTGCAGCAACGCGGGGCAGACCAGCCAGCAGCAGTACATCGCCCGGTACACGGCGATGCGCGACGCGCTCGCGGCCACCGGGCGGCCCATCGTCTACAGCATCTGCGAGTGGGGATCCAGCTCACCGTGGACGTGGGGCGCGAACGTGGGCAACCTGTGGCGGACCACCGGTGACATCTCCGCGTCGTTCTCCAGCATGCTGTCCATCTACCGGCGCAACGTGTCCCTCGCCCAGTACGCCGGCCCCGGCGCCTGGAACGACCCGGACATGCTCGAGGTGGGCCGGGGCATGTCCACCGAGGAGGACCGCACCGAGTTCAGCCTCTGGGCGGAGATGGCCGCACCGCTGCTGGCCGGCAACAACCTGGTCACGGCGAGCGCCACCACACTGTCCATCCTGGGCAACCGGGCGGTGATCGCGGTCGACCAGGACCCGCTGGGCAGGCAGGGCCGGGAGATCAGCTCCGCCGGCGGGCTGCACGTCCTGGCCAAGCCGCTGGCCAACGGGGACGTCTCGGTCGTGCTGTTCAACGAGAACTCCGGGACCGCGACGATCAGCACGACCGCGGCCGCGATCGGCAAGAGCGGATCCGCGACGTACGACCTCGCCAACCTGTGGACCGGCACGAACAGCACCACCAGTGGCACGATCAGCGCCAGCGTCCCGGGGCACGGCGTGGTGATGTACCGGGTGTCGGGGGGCAACACCAGCCCGTCGCCGTCGGTCTCACCCACCTCGTCCTCACCGTCGCCGTCGGTCTCCCCCACCTCTTCCTCACCGTCGCCGTCGGTCTCCCCCTCCACGTCGCCGACCACGGGTACGCCGGCCCCCTGCCGGGTGTCGGCTGAGGTCAACGCCTGGAACACCGGGCTGACCGAGACGGTCACCATCGCCAACACCGGTGGCACCGCGATCGACGGCTGGTCGTTGGTCTTCACGCTTCCTGGCGGGCAGACGATCACCAACGGTTGGAACGCGACGTACAGCCCGTCGAGCGGGCAGGTGACCGCGAGGAACGTCAGTTACAACGGCGCCCTGGCGGCCGGTGCCTCCACCTCGATCGGTTTCCAGGCCACGCACACCGGCAACGCCGCCGCCCCCACCGCCTTCACGCTGAACGGCACCCCCTGCGCCACCGCCTGACAGCCGGATCGGTCCGAAAGAGTCCTCCCAGCCACGGCCGGCCACCCGCCGACCACGGCCGGGAGGACTCTTTCGGGTACGCCCCGACAGCGCGCTGAGTGTCGCGCGGCGACGGGCCGGCTGCCACGTGACCCGGTTCGCGTGGTCGGGTCGCAACTCCCACCAGGCGCGCGCGCCGTGCGGGCCTCCTCCCGCCAACCGACCACCGGCAGCGGCGGGTCCGGCCGGCGTCCGACAACGTCCGTTCCCGGACCATCCGAAGGGCCGGGAGAGGTAGACGCTCCTTGATACGCTCCCGTGGCCCTAGCCTAAGGAGAGACACCGAAGTGAAGAAACGATCAAGCGTCGCGGCCGTGCTCGCACTCTCAATCGGGATCACTGTCGCCTCGACGGCGCCGGCATACGCCGCCACGGACAGGAGCGGGGCGGAACGACTGAACATCCCGAACAGCAGCGCGTGCCGGGCGGGTCGTACGGTCCTGGAAGGCTTGGTGGCGGGTCCGGGCGGCCAGCTCTACATCATTTTCTCGAAGGGAAGCGCCGGGGAGCCGGTCCTGTCCAGATGGGTTCGCGACGGCTCAACCTGGGACGGCGCCAGTTGGACCTGCGCCGGGGCGCCGACCTCGATGCCCGAACTCGGCCATGGCAACGACCTCGCCTACAACCCGAACTATCTGGGCCACGGACCAGCCCTGATCGCCACCCAGGGAAGCCAGTCCGCGTTTCCGAGCGACGACGTGACGATCGTGCACCTGAACAGCAACGGGACCTTCGGCGCGACCGAGGTGGTCCATCTGCCCACGGGAAACATCAGCGGCCTCTGCTACAGCGCGACGGCGGCCGGCGGAGCCGGCAGGTACGCCGCCCGACGGTTGAACAGCCTGTGGACCCATCCCGGTTCCGGATCGCTGACAAGTGGATGGACCCTGGTGAAGAGCAACCTGACGAGTCACGACAATCGTTCCGACCAGGGCATCGACTGCTCCGAGAACTACATCTGGAGCACCAGGTCGATCAACGACTCGACGCCCGACACCGGATGGAACTGGGTGTACCAGTACAACTGGTCCGGGGGCGACGTGGAGAGCGACATCGGGATTCCGGGCAACAACCTGACCGATGAGATCGAGGACATCACCCACATCGGGAGCGATTTCTTCGTCGGCATCAACCGAAACGGCGGGAGCGCCGACTCCGTGAAGGTGTTCACCGAGTAGTCGTCGACGCCAACGGTGGCCAGGTGGCAGCAACGGCTGCCACCGGGACGTTCAGCCGGCAGGGCGGTCACGACGGGCGGGGAAGCACGACCAGCCTGCCGCCCGGGAGATCGGTGCGCTGCCAGGCAGCCTCGATCTCGCTCTGCTGCCGGACCTGGAACGGCACGCCGGAGCCGCCGGTCGCCGGCCGGCCGGGTTCGTGGGTGATCGTACGATCTGGACTGAGATCCGGACGGGTGAGCGGGGGGGCGCAGTGAGCAGCAGGGTGTTGGTGTCGGGAGCGAGCATCGCGGGGCCGGCGTTGGCCCACTGGCTGCATCGGCGGGGAGCCGAGGTGACCGTGGTGGAGCGGACGCCCGAGCTGCGTCCCGGCGGGCAGGCCGTGGACGCGCGCGGGGTGACCAGGGAGGTCATCCGGCGGATGGGGCTGGACGCGGCGGTCCGCGCGGCCCGCACCGAGACCGCTGGCGCGTACACGGTGGATGCCGACGGGACCGTGCTGGAAACCTACCGCGCGGACGACGACGGCGGTGACGGCTACATCGCGGAGATCGAAATCCTGCGCGGGGACCTGTCCCGGGTGCTGTACGACGACACCCGGGACGGCGTCGAGTACGTCTTCGGCGACCGGATCGCCGAGCTCACCCAGGACGCGGACGGGGTCGACGTGGCCTTCGTGGGCGGCGACCGGCGGCGCTTCGATCTGGTGATCGGGGCGGATGGGCTGCACTCGGCGCTGCGAGCGATGGTCTTCGGCCCGCACGAGCGGTTCATCCGCCATCTCGGGCGGGTGCTGGCCTTCTACAGCGCCCCCAACGAGTTCGGGCTGGACCGCTGGTTGATCAACTACCAGGAGCCCGGGTCCGGGCGTTCCGCCGGCCTGCGGCCGATCCAGGACGCCAGCCGCGCGATGGCCATATTTTCCTTTCCCGCGGCCGACTTCGACGTCGACCACCGTGACGTCGCGGCGCAGAAGCGGCTGCTGCGGGAGCGGATGGACGGTCTGGGCTGGTTGACCCCGCGCATCCTCGCGCACCTGGACGACACCCCGGACTTCTACCTGGACCAGGCCGCGCAGGTGGTGATGGACCGCTGGTCCAGCGGGCGGGTGGCGCTGCTCGGGGACGCGGCGTTCAGCTCGTCGCCGCTGTCCGGGCAGGGCACCGGGCTGGCCCTGGTCGGCGCGTACCTGCTGGCCGGTG
Source organism: Plantactinospora sp. A48 (assembly GCF_055793945.1). Taxonomy (NCBI): domain Bacteria; kingdom Bacillati; phylum Actinomycetota; class Actinomycetes; order Micromonosporales; family Micromonosporaceae; genus Plantactinospora; species Plantactinospora sp. A48. Next base: position 48,235 of record NZ_JBTIXF010000013.1, read on the forward strand.
AGCTGGCCGCCGCCGGCTGGGACCCGGCAGCCGGATTCGCCGGGTACGAGGAACGGATGCGCTCGTTCGTCGAGGCCAACCAGGAGATCGGCCGGTTGCACGCGCGCAGCCTCGACGTCTCCGGGCCGGACGCCGCGCCAGGCCCGGAGTTCGACGGCGAGTGGTTCACCGAGCTGGTCCAGCGCGCACTCAACGGCGTCGAACTGCCCGACTACCCGGGAGTGCCGGACTCCGGCGCGGCGGCCGGAGCGCCGATCAGCTCGTCGGCAGTGCCGTAGGCCGTCGCCTCGGGTGGGCTGAACCAGCGGGCCCGTCGAGGTCGGCGAGCATCTCCGCCACCGCCTGGTGAAGTCCAATGGTCGTACCGGTCGCCGATTCCGTGTGGACCAGCAGGGCGGGGATCCCGACGGCCTCGGCGCCCCGTACGTCGGCCACCGGGTTGTCACCGACCATCCACACCCGGGCCGGCTGGCCCATCGCCCGCATGGCGTGTTGGAAGATCCTCGGGTTCGGCTTCTCCCAGCCGACCACGGCCGAGGTGAAGATCGCGTGGACGTGCTCGCCGAGGTCGAGCTGATGCACGATCTGGCCCAGCTCGGGCACGTGGTTGCTCAGTATGGCGTTGCGCCAACCCGCCCCGGCGACCGTCCGCAGTGCTGCCGGAGCCTCGGGGAAGACCGTCCACCTCTCGGTGGCGGTGTACCGGTGCCGGAACAGCCGGGCGGCCTGCTGCGCCCGGGCCGAGGCCACACCCGCGCCGCGGAGGGCTCCGGTGAAGACGAGTTCCAGCTCGGCCCACCAGGTGTCCGCGTCGGTCAGATGTTCGTGACCCCGGTCGTGCTGGTGCCAGGGAAGTCCCGGCCGCAGGAGGGGCAGGATGTCATCCCGCCCGATCTCAGACGGTTGGCCACCTGCTTCGGTCAGGCACTCGAGCAGGCAGGTGCTCCACGTTCCAGAGCGCCGGGCCAAGGTGCCGTCGAAGTCCCAGAAGACCACCGGAGTTGACACGCGATGATCCTCACCGCTCGACGGCCGATCCGCAAGATCCAGCTCGGTCGGGCGGTGCGGGCGACCCGGCCCGGAGCCGGGTCACCCGCACCGCTGGCGACGGCGCTAGTTCCGGTACCGGAAGAGGATCCGGCCCCGGGTCAGGTCGTACGGACTCAGCTCCACGAGCACGCGGTCGTAGGGCAGGATCTTGATGTAGTTCTTACGGATCTTTCCGCTGATGTGGGCCAGCACCTTGTGGCCGTTCTGAAGCTCCACCCTGAAGGTGGCGTTGCGCAGGCATTCGAGGACGGTGCCCTCAAGTTCGATGCCGTTTGATGCTCTTGCCATCGTCAGCGCCTCCTTTCGGTCGCGGTCAGCGCAGGACCAGTTCGAGATTGCTGCCGGTGCGCGCGGCGCCGATGCCCTCGAACAACGCCGTGGCGGCCGGGTTGGATTCGCTCACCTCGGCCGAGGCCGTCTCCCTGCCGATCCGGTACAGCGCGCCCAGGGCGTGCGCCAGCAGCGCCCGGGCGATGCCGCGGCGCTGACACTCGGCCCGGACGGCGATCAGCCCTATCCGGGGCAGCCGGGTCACCGTCGCGACCCGCAGCAGCCCCACGTACCGGCCGGACTGTGCCGCCACGGCGTACTTCGACGGGTCGAGCCCGGGGCGGACCAGCACCTCGGCCGGCATGTCCGGCCAGCCGGGGCCGGCCTCGACCTGCGCCCGGATCGCGTGGTCGAGATCACGCAGCGGGCCCTCCTGCGCGCTGCCGAAGGCCAGAACCGTCACGCCGGGCAGCGGCGGAACCGAATCAAGGCCCGTGGTGCGTGGGTCGGTGGGTACGGCGTACTCCCACTCGCGGCGCCGCGTGGTGAAGCCGGCTCGCTGCCACTGGGTGACCAGGTCGACGTCGACCTCGTCGACCACCGTGTACAGCGGCCTCGGCAGGGCCGCCAGCATTGTCTCGGCCAGTCGGTCGAAGGCCGTGCCGTGCCAGGCGTCGACGCTGACGAACATTCGCCCGTCGGGCCGGCGCGACACCTCGCCGCGGCCGACCACGAGGTCGTCCTCCAGCGCATGCCACTGGCCGGACGCGACGCGCGAAATCAGCACGGTATGGCTGAATTCCACAGGGTTCATAACTGGTGCCTTTCGGGATCGCCTCAGGGGGCGCTCCCGGCGACACCTAGGTCAGTAGCCGGTCCGTGACGACGAGGGGAGCACCCACATCGATACAACGTTCACGGGTCTCACCTCCTCGGCTGGTGTCACGGCGCAGGGAAACTATCAGCCCGTCCCCCACTCCGTCCAACCCGTTTCCCCGCCAGGCAGGGTGGCGACCGGCCGGGCCCGCACCTTCACCAGGGTCGACACGCCGGTGGACGGCCAGCCGGGGCGGCAGCCGGTGGGCTGCCGCCCACGGCAACCCACCGGCCCTCGTCACGACCGGCGCAGGGTCGCGAGAGCCCCACCCCAGGCCACGACCTGGTCGAGCATCCGGTGCAGGATCGCCTCCTGATGCGGAGCCGGCCGTACCTCACCGTCCTCCCCGAACTCCGTGAAGAGGTTGAGCGCCACCTGGTCACGAACGTCGGCGAGGTGCAGCTCCGACATGACCGGGCGCAGGTGTTCGACGGCCCGCGTGCCGCCGGCGAGGCCGTACCCGATGAACCCGGCGGATTTGTTGTGCCACTCGACATAGAGGTAGTCGAGGGCGTTCTTCAGCGCCCCGGTGTACGAGTGGTTGTACTCGGGCGTGACGAACACGTATCCGTCGTACGAGTCGATGGTGCGCGCCCAGCGGTGGGTGTGCGCACCGACGTAGTGCTCCGCGCCCATCGCCGCCGGCGTGGATTCGTCGAGGTGGGGCAGGTCGAAGTCGGCCAGATCAACGATCTCGTACTCCGCGTCCCCCCGTTGCGACGCGAGCTTGTGCGCCCACCGGGCAACGGCCTCACCCCGCCGCCCTGGTCGGGTGCTGCCGATGATGATGGCGATCCGCATGAATCCTCTTCTCGGGATAGCTGGACGTGCTCACTGCGTCGGGGCCGGACGGAGCGGCCACGTTCGTCGTGGACCGCCTCCAACGGAGGGCCACGGCAGTCCGCTCGGGACCACGGCGCGGCCGGGCGGGAATCCCCATCAGCTTGCTGGCGTCCACGATAGCGGGCCGATCGTTGGAACTCCAACGCATCGCTAGACTGGCGAGGTGTCTGAGCAACGGGCCCTCCCGGGCGCCCCACCGGTCCGGCTACGACGGTTGACGTCCTGGCTGCTGCACCAGGCGGCGAGCCGCGCCAACCGGCTCGTGGGGCGACGGCTGGACGAGCCGGGCGACCGGATGCGCTACGCCCTCCTCGCCGGCGTCGAGGAGTTCGGCGAGACCAGCCAGGCGGAGCTGTGCCGTCGACTCGGCATAGACCCCGGGGATGCCGTGACCACGCTGAACGGCATGGAGTCGGACGGGTTGCTGCGACGTACGCCGGATCCGACCAACCGGCGGCGGAATCTGGTCCACCTCACCCCGCGAGGCAGGGCCCGGCTGGCACAGCTCGACGGGCTCGTCGACGCGGCACAGGATGAGCTGCTGGCGTCCTTGACACCGGCTCAGCGCGATCTCCTCGCCAGCCTGCTGCGTCAGCTGGCCGACATCCCACCCCCCGATCCGCCCCGGGTTCCCGACTGACGTTGACCCTGCCGACCGGCGCCAGGCGCACCGAGCAGCCCCATCCGGCGTTCTCGCACCCAGCGCCGCCCGCCACGGCTCAGTCGACGCCGACCAACGACTTCCGGTTGACGAACTCGATGATCGACCCGGCGATATAGCTGATCATCTCCGGGGTCAGGCCGGGATAGACGCCGACCCAGAAGGTGGCCTCGGTGACGATGTCACTGTTGGTCAGCTCCCCGCTCACCCGGTGGTTCACTCCGGCGTAGGCCGGGTGGCGGGTCAGGTTGCCGCCGAAGAACCGCCGCGTCGAGATCCTCCTCGACTCGAGGAAGGCGACCAGTTCCTGCCGACTGTACGGGGCATCCGGCAGCACGGTCAGCACGAAACCGAACCAGCTGGGGTCGGCTCCCGGCGTGGGCTCCGGGAGCAGCAGTCCCGGTACGCCGTCCAGGGCCGCGCGCAACTGCTGCCAGTTACGCCGACGGGCCGCCCCGAACTCGTCGACCCGGCTCAGTTGGGTCAGTCCGAGTGCCGCCTGCAGGTCGGTCGACTTCAGGTTGTACCCCACGTGCGAGAAGATGTACTTGTGGTCGTACCCGTGGGGCAGGCCACCGAGTTCCTGATCGAACCGTTTCTGGCACCGGTTGTCCTCGCCGGGGTCACACCAGCAGTCCCGGCCCCAGTCGCGCATCGACTCCACCAGCCGGGAGAGCGACAGGCTGTCGGTCAGCACGCACCCGCCCTCCCCCATGGTGATGTGATGGGCCGGATAGAAGCTGACCGTGGTCAGGTCACCGAAGGTCCCGGTGAGCCTGCCCTCGTAGCGTGAACCGACCGCGTCGCAGTTGTCCTCGATCAGGTACAGGCCGTGTTGCCGGGCCAGCTCCGCGATCTCCCGCACCGGGAACGGATTGCCGAGCGAGTGCGCCATCATGATCGCCCTCGTACGCGGTCCGATGGCTGCCGCGACCCGTTCCGGGGTGGTGTTGTAGGTGCCGAGTTCGATGTCGACGAACACGGGAACCAGCCCGTTCTGCACAATCGGATTCACCGTGGTCGGGAAGCCCGCCGCGACGGTGATCACCTCGTCTCCGGCCCGGAGCCGCTCGTCGCCCAGCTTCGGCGAGGTCAGCGCGGCGAGTGCCACCAGGTTCGCCGAGGAACCCGAGTTGGTCAGATGCGCCTTCCGCAGGCCGAAGTACCTGCCGAACACCCGCTCGAACCGGCGCGAACTCACCCCGGCGGCGATCCGCAGGTCCAGTGCGGCCTCGACCAGGGCCAGCCGGTCATGCTCGTCCAGCACCGCGCCCGACGCCAGCAGCTGGGTCACTCCCGGTACGAACTCGAACGCTGCGGATTCCCGATGGTATTCGCCCACCAGTTCCAGGATCCGGTCCTTCACAGTCTCCATGAGATTCCTCCGACGTTCGAAACGGGCGGCTGTCCGGCGGGATGGGTCGGGTCACGGGCCGGGAAGCAGGATCGCGCGTTCCCGCACGCGGTCGACCAGTTCGGCCTGGGTCACCACCGCGTCGCCCTCCAGCCCGGAGGGGACGCCGTCCCGGATCCGGGCGACGAAGGCCGACACGACGGCGGCGAACTGGTCCGTCGCGGGCACGGTCAGCTCCTCGACCCGGTCCTGTTGTTCGACGCGGATCACCGGAGAGTGCGTGGGAGGGGGCGTGTAGGCCCAGAGCGTCGAGATCCGGCCGCTGCTGCCCCAGAGCGAGTACCGGGAGCGATAGGCGTGTTCCATGCCGAAGGTGAGGTGGGCGGTCACCCCGTCCCGCCGGCCGAGCAACGCCGACCCACCGAGGTCGACGCCCCGTTCCTGGTCCTGGTGCAGGACGGAACCGATGACCTCCAGCTCCGGACCCAGGTACAGCAGCGCCGTGCGGATCGGATAGACACCGATGTCGGTGAGGGCGCCGCCACCGATGGTCGGGTGATAACGGATGTCGTCGGCCGGCTTCGCCGGAAAGGCGAACTCCGCCGTCAGGGAACGCAACTCCCCGATCGCCCCGCCGGCCACCAGCTCCCGCACCCTCGCGTGCTGGGGGTGGCACAGGAACATGAAGCTCTCCAGCAACACGAGGTTGCGGGAGTCGGCGAGCGCGACCAGCCCGGCGGCTTCCTTCGCGTCGTAGGTGACGGGCTTCTCCGACAGGACGTGCTTTCCGGCGCGGAGCGCACGCTCGATCCACTCGGCGTGCAGCACCGCCGGCAGTGGGATGTACACGGCATCCAGGTCGGGGCGTTCGAGCAGCCGCTCGTAGCCGACCATCGGCTCGCCGCCGAAGCGCTCGGCGAACCGCTCCGCCTTCTCCCCGGTCCGGCTGGCGATCGCCAGCAGTCGCACCTCGGGGTTGGCGACGATGGCCGGCAGCATTCGGCGATACGCGATGCTCGCGCAGCCGAGCACACCGATACGCAGTGGCGTGGCGTTCATCTGCCCGCTCCGTTCGATTCGCCGGGACTGCCGTCGTCAACGGCCATGCTTCTCGGTCAGCTCCGCCAGGACCGGGACCAGGTCCACCGGGCTGGGCATGGCCGTCAGTTCCTCGTGGAGTTCCACCGCGCGCTCCCGGAACGACTCCTCGGTCAGGACCCGCCGCAGGCTGTCCCGCACCCTCTCCACGGTCAGATCCCGCTGGTCGATCAGGATCCCGGCACCGCGCCGGGCGACCCGGTTGGAGAAGTCGACGTATTCCGAACCGTCCTTCGGGATCAGGATCTGCGGCACTCCCTGCGCCAGCGCGGCGGCCAGGGTGCCGGTTCCGCCGAGGTGGATGATGGCCGAGCAGGTCGGCAGAAGAAGGTTGAGCGGGACGTACTCGATGACCCGGACGTTGTCCGGGATGCTCGTCACGCCGGCCAGTTGGGTGGCGTTCAGCGTCGCGACCACCTCGACGTCCAGGTCCGCCGCCGAGTGGAGGATCTCCGTCACCGATATCTCGTTGCCCGCGAACAGTTCGCGACCACTCGTGCCGAGCGTGAGGCAGACCCGTGGGCGGCGCGGCGGCTCCAGCAGCCACTCCGGCACCACGGCGGCGCCGTTGTAGGGCACCGGACGGACCGGAACGTAGTCCAGTTCGACCGGCAGCCGCATGTCGGGTGGTGTCGGATCGATCGTCCACTGACCGACCAGCAGTTCCTCGTCGAACTCCTGGCCGAACCGCTCCAGCGTCGGCCTCATCATCTCGGCCATCAGGTCCAGCCGCGGCTCGTCGGCAGGTGACCGGTCGAGCCGGTCCCGGAACCTGCTCCTGATCCAGCCGAACCGGTCAAGCCCCCACAGCAGGCGGGCGTGGACGGCGCCACCAGCCCGGGCCGCCACCGGCGCGGGAAAGAACAGTGGATCCCAGATCACCAACTCCGGGCGCCAACTCCGGACGAAGTCCACCAGCTCATCCGTCATCCGCGACTTCGGGGTGCCGGCCGGGTCCGTGGCGTGGTACATGGCGAACGTACAGACCGCGTAGTTGCGAACCATCTGCCACAGGTTGCTGTCGGCGGGATCCACGCCCACCGCCTCGGCGATCTGGTGCAGCGTGTCGTTGTCGAACGTGGCCTGCACGGCGGCGGCCAGATCGATCTCCTCGCCCAGCGACACGGCGGTGAGTCCGGTGCCGGTGATCGTGTCGGCCATCGTCGGATGCTTGTGGGTGACCACCCGGACCTCGTGCCCGACGCTCTGCAGGGCCCAGGCCAGCGGGGCCAGTGGCAGCAGGTGGGACGTGACCGGAAGGATGGCGAACAGGATACGCATACGGACGGTTCCGTTCTGCTAGAAATCGCACGAAGACAGCCGCGCACCAATGCTGTGCAGTTCGACCAATGGATGACATCGTCAGCGCTTCGCAGATAGGGTGTCAAGCTTTCCCATGCAGGACTGCGGCAAGATTTCGTCAAATCATCGCCAACCGCGAGGCCACCCGTCGGATCAATAGCAAAGAGCCGCATCGCGGTGTTGCAGCAATGCGGGTTCCGCACTATCGTTGTATCGACCAACGTTGACGTTCAACAATCGCCCGACACTGCGCTCCACCCCAGTGACGCCGAGAATTTCGGAATGTCATGCCGAAAGTTCGCCGGTCGGGCACGGTCTACCGCTCGCACGTCGCCGTGAGCTTTCGACGCAGGAGCTATCTCGATGCCGATCAAGACCATTCCCGGGCTGCTCCGCCCCCCTCCCCTACGCCGCCGTGTGCCGCTCACCACGCCTCGCCGGATAGCCGAGTCCGCGCACACCGAGGGCGTCTTCATCCCCACCGAGCAAGTCCCACAATGGCTCGACCAGCGTCGACAGGCCAACAGATACAGTGTCCGACGCATCCCCTTCGACGCCCTCGACGCCTGGTCCTTCGCGCCGGACACCGGTGATCTGGTCCACCGCAGTGGCCGATTCTTCACCGTCGGCGGCCTACACGTCACGGAACTCGGCGAGCCCTACGGCGACGGACCATTGCGGGAGTGGCACCAGCCGATCATCGAACAGCCGGAGGTTGGCGTCCTCGGCATCCTGGCCAAGGAGTTCGGCGGCGTTCTGCATTTTCTGATGCAGGCCAAGATGGAGCCGGGCAACCGGAACTTCATCCAGCTCTCACCAACCGTACAGGCGACCCGCAGCAACTACACCGGGGCCCACCGCGGTTCGGCGGTGAACTACATCGAGCATTTCGTCGCGCCGCGACCCGAACGGGTGATCGCGGACGTGCTCCAGTCCGAACACGGGGCCTGGTTCCTTCGGAAGTCGAACCGGAACATGGTCGTGGAGGTCACCGGAAAGGTCTCCCTCCTCCCCGACTTCTGCTGGCTCACCCTGCGGCAGATCCACCAGCTCCTCCACCTGGACAACGTGGTGAACATGGACGCTCGTACCGTGCTGTCCTGCCTGCCCGGCGGCGAGCCGGACGAGACCGCGTTGATGTCCGACGTCGAACTGCTGTCCTGGATCACCAGCCAGCGGACCCGGCACCATGTGCGGGCCCGGCGGGTCGGCCTCGACGGACTCCTCGGTTGGCGACGCGACGGGTACGCGATCAGGCACGAACACCGACGGTACTTCTCCGTGGTGGCCGCTGCCGTACAGGCGGCGAACCGCGAGGTCAAGGGCTGGACCCAGCCGTTGATCGAACCGGTGGCCCCCGGCGTCATCGCCTTCTACACCAGAACCTTCTCCGGGGTTCGCCACGTGCTGGTGCACGCCCGGGCCGAGGGCGGTTTCCTCGACACGATCGAGCTGGCACCGAGCGTGCAGGGCATCCCGCTCAACTACGAGCATCTCGATCCCGCCGCCCGTCCGCCGCTGCTGGACCATGCCGGCGCCGTGGTCGACAGCGCGATCCGCTACCAGGCCGTGCATTCGGAGGAGGGCGGCCGATTCATCAACGCCGAGAGCCGGTACCTGATCCTCGACGCTGACGTCCTTCCGGAGGTACCGGTGGTCCCGCCCGACGGCTACGCCTGGGTCACCCCCGGCCAGCTGTCCGCGCTGTCCCGTCACGGCCACTACCTCAACGTGCAGGCCCGCTCGTTGCTGGCCTGCCTGCGTTCGTTGGGGCAGTGCGGCGCGCCGGACAACCGTCACCGACCCAGAGAGGACCGCTCGTGAAAGGCATCATCCTGGCCGGCGGTACCGGCAGCCGGCTGTACCCGATCACCCTCGGTGCGTCCAAGCAGATGCTGCCGGTCTACGACAAGCCAATGATCTACTATCCGCTCTCGGTCCTCATGCTGGCCGGGATCACCGACATCCAGATCATCTCTTCCCCGGCCGACCTCAGCGGCTTCCAGCGACTGCTCGGCGACGGTACCAAGCTCGGGCTCTGCCTCTCCTACGCCGTCCAGGACCAGCCCCGAGGGTTGGCCGAGGCATTCCTGATCGGCGCCCGGCACATCGGCTCCGAGCCGGTCGCCCTGGTGCTCGGAGACAATCTGTTCCACGGCCCCGGACTCAGCGCGCTCCTCCGGAGCAAGGTTCGTGAGATCGACGGATGTGTCCTCTTCGGTTACCCGGTGTACGAGCCGGGACGCTTCGGCGTCGGCGAGGCGGACGCCGCTGGGCGCCTGATCTCGATCGAGGAGAAACCGGCCCGGCCCCGGTCCAACCTGGCGCTGACCGGCCTCTACCTGTACGACAACGACGTCGTCGACGTGGCGAAGAACATCCGCCCCTCCGAACGGGGGGAACTCGAGATCACCGACGTCAACCGGGTCTACTTGGAGCGGGGTAAGGCGGAACTCGTCGCGCTCGGCCGAGGGTTCGTCTGGCTCGACGCTGGAACGCCCGACTCGCTCGTCGAGGCGAACCAGTACGTCCAGATCCTGGAGAACCGTCAGGGCGTCCGTATCGCGTGCATCGAGGAAATCGCCTGGCGGATGGGGTTCATCAGCAGGGCGGCGTGCCATCAGCTCGGCAGCCAGCTCAGCGGATCGTCATACGGGAAGTACATCATGGACATCACCGCAGAGGACTGAGTCATGAGAATTCTGGTGACCGGTGGCGCCGGCTTCATCGGTTCGAACTACGTCCGAGGTCTGCTGTCGGGGCGGTACGCGGCACCCGACACCGTCGACGTGACCGTGTTCGACAAGCTCACCTATGCCGGCAGTTGGCACAACCTCCCGGTCGGCGCCCGCCGGTTGGTGCTGATCCGCGGTGACGTCTGCGACGCTGCGGCGCTGCGCGACGTGCTGCCCGGGCACGACGCCGTGGTGCATTTCGCCGCCGAGTCCCACGTGGACCGGTCTGTCGAGGGCGCTGGCGAGTTCGTGCGGACCAACGCCTGCGGCACCCAGACCCTGCTGGAGGCGGCGCTCGACGCCCGGGTGGGGCGCGTGGTCCACGTCTCCACGGACGAGGTGTACGGCTCCATCGCCGAGGGCGCCTGGACCGAGGAGTGCCCGCTGCTGCCGAATTCTCCCTACGCCGCGTCGAAGGCGTCGTCGGACCTGATCGCCCGCGCCTACTGGCGTACCCACAACCTGGACGTCTGCGTCACCCGGTGCTCGAACAACTACGGTCCCTATCAACATCCCGAGAAGCTCATCCCGCGCTTCGTGACGAACCTGCTCGACGGCCGGCCCGTGCCGCTGTACGGCGACGGCCGGAACGTCCGCGAGTGGCTGCACGTCGACGACCACTGCCGGGCCGTGCACGCGGTCCTGACCCGGGGACGGGCCGGGGAGATCTACAACGTCGGAGGCGGGGAGGCGAGAACCAATCTCGATCTCACCGAGGAGATCCTGAGGCTCTGCGACGCTCCGCCCACGATGATCCGGGCGGTCGAGGACCGCAAGGGGCACGACCGGCGCTACGCCCTTGACGACACCAAGATCAGGCGGGAGCTCGGCTGGGCGCCGCAGACCCGGCTGGACGACGGCCTCGCGGCGACCGTGGCCTGGTATCGGGACAACACCGAGTGGTGGCGTGCCGCACAGGAGCGGGCCGCCGCGAGGGAGGCGGGCCGGGCCCTGATGCGGTTCAGCGTGTGATCGACTCGGCCAGCAGGTAGCGCTTGCCCCCGATGCCGCGAACGCCCGGCATGGTGATGGCACGCAGGCACTCGTGCGGCAGCTCGCTCGCGCCGAAGCGCAGGTGGGCCTCCTCGTCGGTCCATTCGGCCCAGTTGAGCACCCGGGTGCCGTCCACGCTGAGGTGGAAGTGCGAGGCCACCAGGCCCGGGAAGGGCTTGCCGAGCGGACCGTCCACCAACGCGTCCGCGGACCGCCGCTGCCGGTCCCGGCCGTCCACGTCGAACACGGGCGCGACGAGGGCCCCCGCCACACTCTCCGGCTCCAGCACCCGCCCGCGGTAGAGCCGGTAGCGCACGGGCTCGGTGGCGTCCTCGTCGAGCTCACCCAGGCCACCGGAACGGACGAACTCGCGGTAGGCGTCGTCGGTGGTCCACTGGGCGTAGGTCAGCACGTTCTCGTCGTCGGTGCTGACGAAGGCGGTCATGGACAGGAAGCCCTCGGGCAGGGCACCGGTCCGGTAGGGCGTCATCACCCGCTCGACCTCCGCCTGCTGCCGCTCGGCCGACCCGACGTACAGCGGGGCTACCAGCACGATCCCGACGCCCGGACGGTTGACATCCGGAAAACTGGTGGTGGACGTGGCCATGGGAGATGCCTCCGGTTTCTCGGTGTGGACAGCCCGGTCCCGCTCGCCGAAGTCGCGGGCTGTGAACGAATCCGGCTGGTCATGCGGCGACCGGCTCATCGTCCCGGTCGGGGGGCGCCGGGACGATGAGCCGGGGTCCGGAGGGGCCGAGGAGACGGGCGGTCGCGTCGGGCCGGGCCGCGGGCCGGCCGGGCCACCACGGCGGCCGGGGAGCCGCACCACCCGGGATCTCCCGGCTCAGCAGATTCAGGGTGAGGAGTTCTCGAGGTCCGCCTGCGGCTCCGCGGCCGTTGCCTCCTCCTGCTCCAGGCGTCCGGTGTTGATCGCCAACACCACGACGAGGGCCGCGACCAGGAGAATTCCGACGGTCCACCGCATGGCGATGGCATAGCCGTGCACGGCCGCCTGACTCGACCGGGCGGAGTCGCCGCCATTGGCGACCAGCCAACTCGCCGTGGCGCTGGCCGCGATCGTGTTCAGCAGAGCGGTGCCGATCGAGCCGCCGAGCTGCTGGGAGGCGTTGATCATCGCGGAGGCGACGCCGGCGTCCTGGGGTCGCACGTTGTGGGTGGCCAGGCTGATCGCCGGCGTGAACGCCATCCCCAGCCCCACGCCGAGCAGCAGTTCGGCCGGCAGCACCAGCAGGAAGTACGAGGTGTCCACGTTCAGCCGGGTGAGCAGCGACATGCCGAGCGCCGCGACGACGAACCCGGGCGCCATGATCCAACGCGGTGGGATCCGGGTCATCAGCCGGCTTGCGATCTGCCCGGCCCCGACCAGCATGCCGGCGACCAGCGGCAGGAACGCCACCCCCGCCTGGAGCGGTGAGTAGCCGCGGACCACCTGCAGGTAGTAGGTGAGGATGAGCAGCAGGCCGAACATGGAGATCACCGCGAGTGCCTGCGAGGCGAACACACCCGCCCGGTTGCGTTCCGTCACCACCCGCAGCGGCAGCAGCGGTGCCGAGGTCCGGCGTTCCACCGTCACGAACAGCCCGAGCAGGACGGCGAATCCGACGAACAGCCCCAGCGTCGAGCCCGCCACCCAGCCGTCGACGTCGGCCCGACTGAAGCCGTAGACGAGGAACACGGCGCCCGCGGTCGCCAGCAGCGCGCCCGGGACGTCGAGCCGTGCGCGGTCGCGCGGGCGTGGCGTGTCGTGCACGGTGGGAACCGCGCCGAGCAGAACCACCCCGGCGAAGACGACGTTCACCAACAGCGACCACCGCCAGTTGAGGTACTCGGTCAGGACGCCACCGAGGATGAGACCCACCGCGGCGCCGCTGCCGGCGATGGCGCTGAAGATGCCGAACGCCTTCGCGCGTTCCTTCGGTTCGGTGAAGGTGATGGCGAGCAGCGAAAGGCCCGCGGGAGCGAGGAACGCGCCGAACGCACCCTGCAGGGCGCGGGCGCCGAGCAGCATCTCGGCGTTCACGGCCACCCCGCCGAGCGCGGAGGCGACGCCGAAGCCGACCAGGCCGACGAGCAGCGCGCGCCGATAGCCGATCAGGTCCGCTATCCGACCGCCGAGCAGCAGCAGGCCGCCGAACGCCAGCGTGTAGGCGGTGACGATCCACTGGCGGTCGACATCCGAGATTTTCAGACTCTGCTGCGCCCAGGGCATCGCGATGCTGACGATGGTGGAGTCCACCGAGATCATGAGCTGGGCTACGGCGATGACGACCAGGGCGAACCAACGGCGTGGATTCGGGTCGGTTCCTGCCGGCGAGGCAGTGGCATCAGACATGGCTATTCCTTGCGGCTCTCTCGGCGGCAGGCCCTCGGGCCAATCGTAGGAGGACCAATATTGTATGAACCAACGTTGTGGTTCCAACTTAATGGTGACCAGCTGGTGCACGCAACCGGATGACGTAAAGTGGCGTCATGATCTGGCCCGACCGCCTGGCCCGGCTGGACGCCTTCGTGACCTGGCACGCCGCTCAGCGCGCGCACCGGCTGCTCTGCGCCCACCTGAACACCACCGGCCTACGCATGCAGCACTACCGCGTGATGGCCGGCCTGACGGAGCTCGGCGAATGCACCCAGGCCACGCTGAGCCGGGCCCTCGATCTGGATGCCGGAAACCTCGTCCTGCTCCTCACCGACCTGGAGGAGCGCGGAGCGATCACCCGTTTCCCCGACGCCGCCAACCGCCGCCAGAATCTGGTCCGCGCCACCGAGCGGGGACGCCAGCTCCTCGCGGACATGGACCGGGCCGTCAACCAGGCGAACGACCTGTTCCTGGAACCGCTCGACCCGGCCGAGCGCGAGCAGTTCCTACAGATGCTGACCCGGATCATGGGTACGCCCGCCGACACCCGGACCACCCTGTAGACACCGCCACGTGGGCACGACCCGTGGCCAGCCGCGAGGAGTCGGGTACCCGGCCGGGACGGCGCCGGCAGCGCCCCGGCGACCCGCGGCGGCCCGGACCAGCTCAGCCGTCGAGGCCGCGATACAGGCCGTAGCGGGTGTAACCGATCGGCCGTACCCCCGGGGTCTCGTTGGCGATACGGAGCGCACCGTACCGGGTGGCGCCCTCAAGGAAGGTCTCGTGCGTCTCGTCGCTGATCCACTCCGCGAAGTTGATGACCCGGGTGCCGTCGACGCTGACATGGAAGTGGGAGGCGATCAGGCCGGCGTACTCGTCGGCCGGAGCCCGACGCAGATGCGCGCTCACCGAGTCCACGATGAACCGCTGCCGCTCCGGGCCGTCCACGTCGAAACTCGCGGTCACCACCGCGGCGGGCGGACCCGCCGCCGGGCTGAGCAGCACGCTGCCGGCCAGGCGGTACTCCACCGGCTCGACCCGGGCGGCGGCCACCGGCAGCGATCGGACGAAACGACGGTAGACGTCGTCGCGCGAACACTGGGTGTACGTCAGCACGGTGTCTCCGCCGCTGCTCAGGTAGCAGGAGAACGTCAGCATCCCCACCGGCCAGGGGGTCCGCTCCCAGACGTCGGCGATCTCGTCGAGCACGGCCCGGCCCCGGTCGGGGTCCGGCACGTACCAGTGGCTCAGGTATATCGCCCGAACGTCCGGGCGGGTGACGTCCGGCATGACCGACCGTCGGGTCGCGGTGAGACTCATAGCCGACTCCTCACTGTCGGGGGGTGGGAGCGCCGAAGAAGCGACGCAGCGTGGTGGCGAGATCGCCGCCCTCGGAGGTCCAGGCCACATAGCCGTCGGGGCGGATCAGCAACGCGTCCGCACCCTCCGTGGGATCCGACCGCTCGTCGACGACCCGCGCGGAGACCAGGTCCACCCGGTCCGCCCAGTCCCCGGCGATCAGGGCCGGTTTGGGGTCCGGTCCCAGGGTGAGCAGGACCCCGTGTGCCCGGTGCAGCAGTTCCACAGTCGTGCTCCGCCGGCCGTCGGCCAGCAGCAGGTCCACCCGCGGGATCCGTCGCCCCAGCAACGGATGGTCACCCGGTCCCACGTCGTAGCGGATGTCCAGGCCGCTCACCAGACCCGCGAGATAACGCGCGGCCTGGTCGGTGCGGAAAACCTCGGTCAGCACGTCGCGCAGCGGCTGAATCTCCACACCCCCCAGGAAGAGCGCCGCCTGGGCCCGCGTGTTCCGCAACAGATCGGCGCCGACCGGGTGCCGTTCGAGGTGGTAGGTGTCCAGCAGTTCGTCGCCGGCCCGACCGGTCACCACCGCGCCCATCTTCCAGCCCAGGTTGACGGCATCCTGGATGCTGACGTTCATCCCCTGCCCGCTGGCCGGCAGATGGATGTGCGCGGCGTCGCCGCAGAGCAGCACCCGGCCCCGGCGGTACTCCGACGCCTGGCGCGCGGCGTCCCCGAAGGAACTCACCCACACCGGGACGCCATCGGAGATGTCGTTGCCGCTGACCCGCTGCCAGGCCTCGGCGACCTCGGCGAACGACGGCGGACCAACCCGCTGCCGGGGCTTCCGACCGTGCTCGTAGACCACGATGCGCATCAGCCCGTCACCGAGCGGGGCGGCGAGCAGCATGCCACCCGGCCGCCGCTCACCGGACCAGAGCTCACGTTGGTCGAGACCGCGGACGTCGGCCAGCAGAAGCTCGGCGGTGGCGTCGGTGCCAGGAAAGCCGAAGCCGCCCGACTGCCGGACCAGGCTCCGGCCACCGTCGCAGCCAACCAGGTAGGAAGCGGTGAGCCGCCCCGCTCCACCCGAGCCCGCCACCTGCACCTCGACGTGATCGTCGGCGCCGGTGAACCCGGTCAGCCGAAGGCCGCGGCGCACGTCCGCGCCCAACTCGACGGCCCAGTCGCCGAGCACGGACACGGTCTGTGCCTGCGGAACGCCGGTGACGCTGGCGTGCGCGCCGTCAGCGACCGCGAAGTTGACCGGCACGCTACCGAAGTGACCACCCGGCGACCGGTTCAGCTCACCGAACCTCGGCAGGAGACCCCGCTGGTCGAACACCTCCAACGTGCGCGCGGTGAATCCCATCCCGCGCGACTCGGCGGTCGGGCCCTCCTCCTTCTCCAGCACGATGACGTCAGCTCCGGCCAACCGGAGCTCCGCGGCGAGCATCAACCCGGCGGGTCCGGCCCCGGCGACGATCACATCGCTGTCCATCACTTCCGTCCTCTCCTTGGCGGGGTTCACTTCGCTGTGTGGTCGGTGGGCGTGGGCGCCGTCTCCGCGCCGCGGTCGCCGGCCACCTCCCGGACCCGCGCCCCCCGCGGGCCGCGGGTGCCGCGGGCCAGCCCGGTCAGCGCGGTGACCAGGCCAACGGCGCCGAGTGTCGAGATCGCCCACAGCGCCGGGCCGAACCCACCCCCGGTCAGCAGGGCCGACACCACCGCGGGGGCGAACGCGGCAGCCAGTTGCACGGCCGTCTGGTAGACCCCGACGGCCATCGGGCGCTCGGCCGGCGGGACGGCCGAGACACCCAGCATGTTCAGCGCGGCGAAACTCAGCACGAAGCCGAGACCGACCAGCACCATGACGGGCAGCAACCCCGTCAGGTACGACGACGACGGGCCCACCCGCAGGTACCAGACGTACCCCAGCAGGGGCGGTACCGCGCCCACGGCGACCAGCCGGGCCGCACCGAACCGGCGTACCAGGCGGGCGGCGAAGAGCGAGGTGACCATCAGCGGTGCGCTGGCCGGGAGCATCGCCAGCGCCGTCCGCAGCGGTGACCAGTCCTGGGTCAGTTGCAGCCGCAGCGTGACGACGAACAGCAGGCCCAGGTAGGAGCCGTTGAGCGAGGCGGCGCCGAGCATCGACCGGAGCAGCGCCGGGTGGCGCAGCAGGTCCAACCGGACGAGCGGATCCGTGCCACGCAGTTGCCCCACGACGAAGGCCGGCAGCAGCACGGCCGCCACGACGAGCCACCACCATCGGGCGGGAGTGCCGACGATCCCGCACACCAGGGCCACCGAACCAGCGCTGAGGCACCCGGCCGCCACCAGACCGTATCCGCCACCGTGGGCCGGTCGAGGCTGCCTCGGGATGACGTACCACCCGGACACGAGCAGCAGCAGCACGACCGGCGCGGGAGAGGCGAACGCCCAACGCCAGCCGGCGACCCCGGTCAGCAGGCCGGAGAGCACCAGTCCGACGGCGAAGCCGGAGCCGCCGGCGAAGGCGTACCCGGAGATCGCCCGATCCCGCTTGGTGCCCTCGGCGAAGGCGGTCGCGATGATGGCCAGCCCGGTCGGCGCCGTCAACGCCGCGCAGAAGCCCTTCACGAAGCGCAGCGCCACCAGCACGGTCACGTCGCCGGCCAGCGAGCTGGCGACCGACGCCGCGGCGAACACCAGCAGGGCGGCGAGATACACCGGCCGCCGGCCGCGCAGCGCGACGAGCCGGCCGCCGAACAGCAGCAGGCCGCCGAAGCCGAGGGCGAACCCGGTCATCAGCCACTGCAGGGTGTCCGGCGCCAGGTCCAGGTCCCGTCCGATCGAGGGCAGCGCCACGACCGTCATGGACACCTCGACGGCATCGATGAGCATATTCGCGGCCAGTACGGTGAGCAGCCCCCACTCGCGTCGGCTGAACGCGGCGGTTTCGGCGCGGGTGGCGATCACGTCCACTGTGGCGTCTCCTGTCCTCGGTGTCCGGCTCAGCCCAGGAAGGTGCCTCCGCTGGCGTCGATCAGGGCACCCGTCACCCACCGCGCATCGTCGGAGACGAGGAAGGCGGTGACGTCCGCGACATCCTCCGGTTCGCCGACGCGCCCGAACACGGAAAGCTGGCTCATCTGCTCCACCGCCTCCGGGATGCCGAATACCGGGTTGTCGTTACGGGTGATCCCGGGTGCCACGCTGTTGACGGTGATCCCGCGCGGTCCCAGGTACTTCGCGAAGTGCAGGGCGAGTTGCTCGACCGCGCCCTTGCTCATCGCGTACGCGACCTCGTCGGGGTTGGCGACCCGGGTCAACCCGGACGAGATGTTGACGATGCGACCACCGTCGGGCATGTTTCGCAGGGCCCGCTGGATCACGAAGAACGGCGCCTTCGCGTTCACCGCGAACACCCGGTCGAAGGTCTCCTCGGTGGTGTCCTCCGGGGCGCCGCCCCCGGTCATCACGCCCGCGTTGTTGACCAGGATGTGCAGTTCCGCCGTACCGGTACGTTCCTTCAGACCCTGTTCGAGGGCGAGGAAGAGTTCGTGTACCGCACCGGACGTGCTCAGGTCGGCCTGAACCGAGAACGCCCGGCCGCCGTCGCGCTCGATGTCGGCGACCACCGACTCCGCCGCCTGAGCCCCGTTTGCGTAGTGGACGGCCACCAGCGCCCCCTCGGCGGCGAGCCGCCGGGCGGTGGCCCGACCCATACCCCGGCTCGCGCCCGTCACGAGTGCCGACTTTCCGCTCAGTTTCATGCTGTTCTCCCGCGTTCGACTGGTCGGTGCATGGAAACGGGCCCGGTCGGGGTGACCGAACCAACGCCGGATCGTTGCGTCGAGTGCGTCGTCGGGCCGAGTGCCCGCCCAGCAGACATGGCCGTCCGGCCGGATCAGGAACGCCCATCCGCTGACCGGCGCGGCTGACGCGACCGGCTGCGCCGCGACGACCGTCAGCCGGTCCGCCCACGGCGCGCACCGCTGCTGGAACCGTTCCCGCCCGGCACCGTCACCGGTCAGGTCGAGGAGCAACGCCCGACCGTTCCGGAGCAGGCCGGCGCTGGTGACGGCCCCGTCGGCGGTGTGCAACCGCAGGACGGGGAACCGGGCCCCGTGCAGCTCGTGCCGCGCCTGCGCCGCCTCGTACCGGATGTCGGTTCCGGCGATCATGGCGGCCAGGTGGGCCCGGGTCTGCTCGTAGCCGAGCAGTTCGGTGATCACCTGCCGCGCCGGCTCGACCTCGGGGCCGCCCAGTTGCAGCATCGCCTGTGCCCTGATGTTCGTCAGTACCCGCCGACCCACCGGGTGGCGCTCGTCGTGGTAGCTGTCCAGGGACCCGGCGGGTGATCCCTTCGACACCCGCAGAGCGAGCTTCCAGCCGAGATTGATCGCGTCCTGGAGTCCGAGGTTGAGAGCCTGACCGCCGACCGGCATCTGGCGGTGCGCGGCGTCGCCAGCGAACAGGACCCGGCCGTGCCGGTACGCCGACAGCTGACGGGACGTGTCGTCGAAGGCGTTCAACCACGTCGGCGTGCCGTGCCGGATGTCCTCGCCGGTGACCAGCAGCCAGCTCTCGCACACCTCGGCGAAGGTCGGGGCCGCGGTGCGCTCCCGGGCGGGCGCGTCGAAGACACCCACCATGACCCGGGTGACACCGTCGGGTCGACGGGCCGCGATGGCCAGACCCCGGGGCAGCCGCTGGAACCTGCGGTCCGGGATGTCGATGCCGGCGACATCGGCGCGCAGGAGTTCCCGGGTCGGGTCCTGTCCGGGAAAGTCCGCGCCGAGCAGGCGTCGGGTCGTGCTGTTCTCACCGTCGCAGGCGACGACCCACGAGGCCCGCACCGGCACCGGTCCGTCCGGTCCGTCGGCGAGGACCCGTACCCCTTCCGGCCGGTCCTCGACCTGACGGACGTCGTACCCGCGCCGCACCTGGGCACCCAGCTCGACCGCCCAGTCCTGCAGCACCGCCTCCAGCTGTGTCTGCGGCACCTTCCACTGCCCGGAGAACGGGCTCGGCACGGTCAGGTCCATCGGAATGCCGCCGAAGTGTCCGCGCGGTTCCACGGGTGGGGTTCCGAGCCGTTCCACCAGTCCGCGGCTGTCCAGGATCTCCATGGTGCGCGCGTGCAGCGTGGAGGCCCGGGATTCCGTCATCGGTGTCGCGCGGCGTTCCAGGACGACCACTCGCACGCCGCCGAGCCGCAGCTCACCGGCGAGCATCAGCCCGACGGGCCCGGCCCCGACGATGACGACGTCGGTCTGCTGCATGACTCTCCTCGCTCCGCTACCGGTGCGGGTACGGCTGTCGCCGCTGATCGCCCAGGCACGCCCGGCGCGCCGGCCCGAACCAGCGTTCGAGCGCCATCGGCAGGTCACTCCAACTGCCCGGGGCGGCCCAGGCGACGTACCCGTCGGGCCGCACCAGCACGGCGGAGGTGTCCCGCAGGTCCGCGGGAGCTTCGCTGGGAACCGCGGTGACGACGTCGACGCGGTCGGACCATCCCGCTGCCCGCCGCCGCAGCGCGGCGTTGTCGGCCAGGTCGAGCAGCACACCCCGACCGGAACGGAGGGCGTGGGTGCTGCTCGGTCGCAGTGGGTCGCCGGCGAGTTCCAGGTGCGGCATTCGGCGACCCAGCAGCGGGTGGCTGCCACCACCGACGTCGTAGCGGATCTCCAGCCCGCTGACCATGGCGGCCAGGTGCCGGGCCACCACGTCGTACCCGATGAGCTCGCGCAACACGTCCCGCAGCGGATGAACCTCGGGGCCGCCGAGGAACAGCAGGCCCTGGGCCTGCGTGTTGATCAACAGTCGCCGACCGACCTCGTGCCGCTCCTCGTGGTACGTGTCCAGCAGTCGTTCCGGGGCGGTGCCGCGGATCACGGCGGCGAGTTTCCAGCCGAGGTTCACCGAGTCCTGGATGCTCGTGTTCATGCCCTGCCCCCCGGCCGGCAGGTGTACGTGCGCGGCGTCGCCAGCGAGCAGGACCCGGCCCCGGCGATACTCGGTGACCAGCCGGGCGGGGTCGCCGAAGGCGCTCAGCCACACCGGCTCGCCATGCGAGATGTCCTCGCCCGTCAGCCGCTTCCACGCGGCGCTGACCTCGTCGTACTCGGGTGGGCTGGTGCGGCGCCGGGGCGGGGTGCCGCGCTCGCAGACGATCAGCCGGGTGATGCCGCCCGGCAGGTTGCCCACCATGATCATGCCGCCCGGCAGCGTCTCGCCGATCATGCGGGGTTCGAGGTTCAGCCCTCGCACGTCCGCGAGGAACATCTCCATGGTGGCCGGGGTGCCCGGGAAGTCGAAACTGGCCTTCTTGCGCACCAGGCTGCGCCCGCCGTCACAGCCGACCAACCAGCCGGCCCGAAACTCCCGCACCGTCCCATCGGGCCCACGGGCCTCGACGCTGACCGCGTCGCCACCGTCGGTGAGGTCGAGCGTCTCCCAGCCACGCCGGAGGTCGGCACCCAGTCCGGTCGCCCAGTTCTCGAGCACCGCCTCCGTGTGCGACTGCGGTATGGTCTTGGCCGCCTGGTGCGCGCCGTCCAGGATCGAGAAGTCGACCGGCAACCCGCCGAAGTGCCCCAGGTTGCTGACCTCCACCTCGCCGAACCGCGACAGCAGGCCCCGCTGGTCGAAGATCTCCATGGTCCGGGTTGTGAAGCCGAGGCCGCGCGACTCACCGGTCCGCTGCGGCAGCCGCTCCAGGACCAGGACGGTCACCCCCGCGAGGCGCAGCTCGCCCGCGAGCATCAGACCCGCGGGACCGGCGCCCACGACGATCACTTCGGCGTCCATTACACCCTCCCTCGTTGACGGTTGTCGGATCCACCCCGGTGGCGACCGCCGGCGATCCCCACGTCCCGACCGGCCCGCGCGAACCGGACCGCGACCTCGCCACGGATGGCGGACGCCACCCTCCGGATCACCGCGCGGACGGCTCTTCGTCGAGCGAGACCGTGATCGCCCCCGTCGGGCAGCAGTCAGCCACCGTGCGCAGACGCTCGGGCTCGATCTGCCGGCTGTCGTCGTCGAACGGACGGACGACGGCCACGTCCTCTTCGTCGAGCCGGAACACCCGGCTCTCCATCACCTCGCACAGCCCGGTGCCGCGACAGAGGGCCCGGTCTACCGACACTGCTGGTCGCACTGTGCTGCTCCTTCGCTCGCGGGCGGCGGTCAGGACCGGGACGGGACGGTGCTGACCGGGAGGCTGGTCAGCCGCCGGATCGCCCAGTTGTCGATGAAGCGGATCTCCTCGCGTGGGATCGCCAGCGACAACTCTGGGAAGCGCTCCACCAGGGCCGATATCGCCACCTCCCCCTCCAGCCGGGCGAGCGCGGCACCGATGCAGTTGTGCAGTCCGTGCCCGAAACCGACGTGACGCGGCCCCACCCGGTCGATGTCGAGACGGTCCGGGTCGGCGAACTGGCGCGGATCCCGATTGGCGGCCGACAGCGCCGCTATCACCGGTGCGCCAGCCGGCAACCGCACGCCGGCGAGTTCGAGATCCTGAGTGGTCGTCCGGAACAGCGCGGTGCTCAGCGCTCCCTCGTACCGCAGCAGTTCCTCCACCGCTTCACCGGCCACCTCGGGTGCCGACCGGAGCCGGGCCAGCTGGGCCGGATTGTCGAGCAACGTGAGCACCGCGTTGCCGATGAAGCCGCGCACGGTGTCGCTGCCCCCCATGATCAGCGCGGCCACCAGGCCGGTCAGCTCGTCGGAGCCCAACCGGTCACCCTCGTCGCTGGCCTGGATCAGGGCGGAGGTCACGTCTTCGGCGGGGCGCTGCCGCTTCTCCGCCACGAGTTCGGCCGCGTACTCGCAGATCCGCCCGAACGCGGCGGGGACCCGGTCCATCAGCGCCGGGTCCGACGGGAACGCCTCGTTGAGCGCGCTCACCAGTTCGCGGTGCCGTTCGATGCGGAAGCCGAGGATCTCACCGAGCACCCCGGCGGACAGCTCACCGGCGTAGTCGTCCAGCACATCGAAACGCTCCCGCCGCGCGCAGTCGTCCAGGACCCGGGCGACGACGGCCCGCACCGTTCCCCGCCACTCCTGGACCCGGCGGGTGGTGAAGGCGCCCATCGCGAGCCGGCGCAGTCGGGTGTGCGCAGGCGGGTCCACCACGGCGATGCCCTGTTCGAGGATGGTTCCCGCCGCGGCCACCAGGCCGGCGTCGCGGAACTCGGTACTGCCCCAGGTGCCGGTCTCCGCGCTGAACCGTGGATCGGCCAGCACCGCCCGGACGTCGTCGTAGCGGGTCACGATCCAGGTCCGTACGTCGCCGACCGGAAACCGGAACTCGTGTACCGGTGAGTGTTCTCGCAACCAGGCCAGGGTGGGATGGGGGTTCTGGTAGTACTCGCTGGAGAACAGGGCTGTCGAGGGCACCGGCGTGGTCGACACCGTCATGGCAGGTCCTTTCCTAGAGTTTGGTCCAGATCGCGGTTTCCGGTGCGAAGAACCGATCCAGTGGGGGCGGAAACACCCCGGCGTCTCCCGCGACGCGGACCAGGCGATGCACGAAACGGGCCAGCTTGTCCACGGTCGCGGCACCCAGCGACTCGTACGGCGCCCGGTCCATCCGGCTGGTGGCCGACTCGACCTCGTCCCGGAGATCGCTGCCGCGGGCGGTCAACCGGCCGGCGTCGTC
Source organism: Plantactinospora sp. A48 (assembly GCF_055793945.1). Classification (NCBI taxonomy): domain Bacteria; kingdom Bacillati; phylum Actinomycetota; class Actinomycetes; order Micromonosporales; family Micromonosporaceae; genus Plantactinospora; species Plantactinospora sp. A48. Next base: position 71,753 of record NZ_JBTIXF010000013.1, read on the forward strand.
GACCAGCCCACGAGCCCGCAGCCGGCGCTCGGCGGCCGACCACTCCGCCGCGGTCCACCCGCGTTGCGGCAGCACGATCTCCCGGGGCATACCGTGCTCGCTCGCGCAGTCGATGACGAGCGCGGCGACCCCGGTGAGGTCGTAGCAGCCGAGCACCGCGACGTGCCCGTCGCCGCGGTGCTCGCGCAGCATCGTCGCGGCGTGCCACAGGGCGATGTGCGGTTCCGCCGGCGGGTCGAGAGCCGCGCTGGCCGCGTAGAGCGGCCGGCCAGGCACCGCGCAGGCGCCGGCCACCGAGGTCGCGATCTGTGCCGCCTCCGACATCGCCGCGGAACGGATGACCTCGACGCCCAGCAGGCGCTCCAGAGCGGCCCCGGCCGCTCGTTGCCGGGCGGCGATCGCCTGCTCCGGCGTGACCACCTCCCAGAGCATCGGCAGGCGCTTCGCGATCAGTTCGGGCGAGAAGGTGTTGAACACCGCGGTGACCACCGGGGCCGCCACCCGGCCGAGCGGGGAGGCCCGGCCGGCGAGGTAGATGGAGCTGTGGTCGGTCACGCCCGCGGGTGCCAGCTCGGCCCGCAGGTCAGCGGTGAAATAGGGGATCGAATGCAGGGCGTTGAGCGCCTGCGCGCAGCGTCGCGCAGCCCCCGTCTCAGTGGGCGGCACAGGCTCAGCGCGCGATACGGGCTCAGCCGGCGACACGGGCTCAGCGGGTGACACGGGCGTGGGCCGTCTCGGCGTACCGGCGGGCATGGTCGAGGGTGGCGCTGCTGTTCGCGCTCAGCGCGCCGCGCACGTACTCCCTCGCCTGGGTGACGGTGGCGTCCGCGCCGAGGACCCGGGAGATGTTCGCCGTGTTCAGCACCACCGTGTGCTGGGAGGTGGCGATCACCGCGCCCGAGTCGTCCTCCTCGAAGGTCCACAGTCCGGTGTGCAGGGTCATCAACGCCGGTAGCGTGACCTGCTTGTAGGCGATCTGCTCGGGCGGCAGACAGACCCGGTACGACCTGGTCGTGTGGGTGGAGCCGTCCCTGGCCCGGGTGTCCATCTCAAGGGTCTGCAGACCCGGGATGTCCTCGGTCAGCCGGACCCTCGCCACGTGTGGCAACCGCTGCGGCCACTGGTCCGCTTCGTTGATGAAGTCGTAGACGTGTCGAATCGACCCCTCGACGCGGACACTGTCGGCGAAGCTGAAGGTCAGCTCCCGGCTGCGGTGGGCCAGCTCGAGGTTCTCCCGCAGCGCGGCCAACTCCTGCCGGGAGTTGCGGTCGACCGCCTGGTCGATCCACGCCAGGGCCCCGGGATCGTCGTCGACGGCGCGGTAGTCGTGCCGCAGGCGGATCCTGGACTCCGACTCGGACAGCGCCTCGATCAGCCAGATCCCACCCATCGCCGCGACGGGCGGTGCGCAGACCTCCTGGCGGAAGTCGATCCGCAGTTTTCGCGGGTCGAGTACGCGGCGGGAGGTCCAGTTCTTCGGCTCACCGTTGGCGGTCGCCCAGATCCTGATCCGCTCCTCGTCCGCCCCGCGTTCCAGGTGTTGGACATGGATGGTGGGTGGGAATATCCGGGGCCAGTTCTGCACCTCGGCGATCAGTTGATAGACCGCCTCGGCCGGCGCCGACACCACGATCTCATGCTCCACTTCGCGTACGCCGTACTGCGTCATCTGTGCTTCCTCACTCTCGAGCCGCCCCGGGCTCGCCTGTCGGTGGGGAGGGTTGGCTGTCGGTTCAGAAGTTGCCGAGCCCGCCGCAGACGTTGAGCGCCTGCGCGGTGATCGACGCGGCGCTCTCCGACACCAGGTAGCCCACGAGCCCCGCGACCTCCTCCGGGGTCGAGTAGCGACCGAGCGGGATCTTGCCCTGGAACCGCTCGAGGATGGCCTCCTCGGTGGTGTCGTAGGCGGCGGCGTAGCCCTGGCGGACCCGCCGCGCCATCGGCGTCTCGACGTAACCGGGACAGACCGCGTTGACGGTGATGCCGGTGGGGGCGAGTTCGTTCCCCAACGCCTTCGTGAAGCCGACGACGCCGTGTTTGGACGCCGAGTACGGCGCACCGAGCACGACGCCCTGCTTGCCCGCGGTCGAGGCGATGTTGATGACGCGGCCACGCTGCTTGTGCCGCATTCCTCCGGCGTTCAGCACGGCGCGGGTGACCCGGAAGACACTGTTGAGGTTCGTCTCGATGACGTCGTTCCACAGCTCGTCGGTGATGTCGGCGGTGACACCGCCGCCGCTGCGACCCGCGTTGTTGACGAGCACGTCGATGGTGCCGAAACGTTCGACGGCGGTGTTGACGAGCACGTCCACGTCCCGGGACAACCGCACGTCCGCCGCGACGCCGTCGACCTCCAGCCCTTTCTCCCGCAGCTGCTTGACCGTCGAGGCCACGTTCTCGGCGGAACGGGCGCCGATGAAGACCGCGTGGCCGGTTGTCGCGAGCAGGTGGGCCACCGCGAGTCCGATTCCGCTGGTGGCCCCGGTCACCAGGGCCACCGGCCGCTGTTGCTGCGTCATGTCCGCCGTCCTTCCGCAGTGGTGTTGGGTTTCGGCTAGGCGCTGTGGATGCCGGAGAGCGCGGCGTTGACGGTCGAGATCAGGCCGCGGGGAGCGTCGTCGACATCGATCGCGTCAGGCAGCGTGATGCCGAACTCGCGCTCGATACGGCCCCCGGTCTCCAGCAGCGCCAGGGAGTCGTAGCCCAGATCGGCGAAGGTGGTGTCCAGAATGTCCGCGCCGGGATCGACGTGCTCGTCCGCGCCGGCACCCTCCAGCAGGATTCGCGTCAGGTCGGCGATGGTGAACCGCTGGTCAGCCATGTGTCTCAACTCCGGGTGTGACGAGGGGTGGGGATGGTGGTGTCGCTCGCGGCCCGTCGGCCGGGGCGCGCAGGACGACGGCAGAGTTGAACCCGCCCTGCCCCCGGGCCAGGACGAGGGCGGTGCGAACGGTGGCCGGTCGTCCGGTTCCGACCACCAGATCCAGGCCGTACGTCTCGGCCGGTCGGACGTGTACCGTCGGCGGGATCACGCCGTCCCGCATCGCCAGCAGCGCGGCGGCCACATCCAGCGGCGCGGCGCCGGAGTACAGCCGGCCAGTCATCGTCTTCGGCGCCGTGACCGGCACCGCACCGGAGCCGAAGACCGCGTCGATGGTCTCGGCTTCCACCCGGTCGAGTTCGGCGATCGCCGCGGCGTCGGCGAAGACCACATCGACGTCACCCGGCGCCGTTCCCGCGTCCGCGAGCGCGTTCTCGATCGCTCGACGCAAGCCGGGTTCGCCGCCCCTGCCGGGTCGCGGATCGATGGTCGCGGCATAACCGGCCAGTTCGCCATAGGGCGCCGCGCCGCGCCGGGCGGCCGCCGCCGCGTCCTCCAGGATGAGAATCGCACCGCCCTCACCCGGTACGTGGCCGCGGGCTTCGGCGTCGAACGGCAGGTACGCCCGCTCGGGGTCCTGGGCGGTGCTGAGCCGTCCCCCGGCCATCTGCGCCACCCAGCCCCATGGGCAGATCGAGGCGTCGACGGACCCGGAGACAACCAGCCGGGTGCCCTTGCGGATCTGCCGGCGGGCCTGACCGAGCGCGTCGAGACCCCCGGCCTGGTCGCTGACGACCACCCCGCTGGCGCCCTTCATGCCGTTACGGATCGATATCTGCCCGCTGTTGACGGCGTAGAACCATGCGAAGGACTGGTACGCGCTGACGTGCTGACTGCCCCTGCTCCACAACTTCTGCAGTTCACCCTGGCCGAACTCGAAGCCACCGGACGAGCTCGCGGTGATCACGCCCATGTCGAAGGCCGGCAGGTCGACCGGTCGCACGCCGGCGTCCGCCAGCGCCCAGTCCGCCGCGACCAGGGCCAGCCGGGTCATCCGATCGGTCTGGGCGAGCAATCTGCCCGGCAGGTAGGCGGCGGCGTCGAAGTCCGTGATCTCCCCCGCGAGCCGTACCGGGTATCCGGACGGGTCGAACCGGGTGATCCTGCCGATCCCACTGCGACCGGCGCGGGTCGCCGACCAGTAGGCCTCGATGCCGAGCCCGTTCGGGGAGACGGGGCCGAGACCGGTGACCACCACCGCGGCGTTCATCGGTGCTGCCGCTCCGGCCGGGCCAGCACCATGGCGCTCTGGAACCCACCGAATCCGCTGCCCACCGTCAGCACGGTGTCGACCGTCCGCTCCCGGGCGTTCACCGGCACATAGTCGAGATCACATTCCGGATCCGGGGTGTTCAGATTGGCCGTGGGGGGAACCACGGAGTTCTCCATGGCGAGGGCCGACGCCGCGATCTCGATGGAGCCGATGGCGCCGAGCGAGTGGCCGACCATCGACTTGATGGAACTCACCGGCGTGCGGTAGGCGTGGTCCCCCAGCGCCGACTTGAACGCCGCGGTCTCGTGCCGGTCGTTCTGCTTCGTGCCGGAGCCGTGGGCGTTGATGTAGTCGATCTCGTCGCGGTTCACCCGGGCCTCGTCGAGCGCGACCCGGATCGCCTCGGCCATCTCCACACCGTCCGCCCGCAGACCGGTCATGTGGTAGGCGTTGCTACGTGTCGCGTAACCGGCGATCTCGGCGTAGATGTGTGCGCCTCGTCGGCGGGCCCGGTCGAGTTCCTCGAGGACGAAGACCGCCGCGCCCTCGCCGAGCACGAAACCGTTCCGAGTGGCGTCGAACGGTCGCGACGCCCGTTCCGGCTGGTCGACCCGGGGCGTCGTCGCCTTGATGGCGTCGAAGCAGGCCAGTGTGATCGGCGAGATCGGCGCGTCAGCGGAGCCGGCGATCATCACGTCGACCGACCCGTCGCGGATGAGTTCGGCGGCGTAGCCCACCGAGTCGATGCCCGAGGTGCAGCCCGTGGAGACCGTCGTGCTCGGTCCCTGAGCGCCCACCGCCCAGGCGACCTCGGCCGCGACCGAGCTGGGGACCAGGTAGTCGTACAGGTGGGGCACGGCGTAACGGTGGTCCACCAGCTCCAGCCGGCCGCCGTCACTGACCACCCGGTACTCCCGGTCGAGTCCCATGGTGGCACCGACGGCGCTGCCGATGGTGATCCCGACCCGGTACGGGTCCAGCGGCTCCAGGTCGATCCCGCTGTCGGCGACCGCGCCCCGAGCGCCGACCACCGCGAACTGAGCGCTCCGATCCATCCGGCGGATCTCCTGCGGGCCCAGACCATGTTCCTCGGGATCGAAGTCCACCTCGGCCGCGACGCGGGACCGGAAGGGCGTGGGGTCGAAGAACGTGATGATCCGGGTCGCCGTACGGCCTTCGCTCAGCAGACTCCAGAAGTTCTTGGTGCCGGTGCCACCGGGAGCGAGGACCTCCATTCCGGTGATCACCACCCGGCGGCCGTTCACGCGGACCCCGTCCAGGTGTAGAAGCGCGTCGCCATGGCGTCGGCGGGAGAGCGCCAGGTCGCCGGATCGTAGGCTTCGATGAATGGCTTCAGGTCGTCACTGATCTGCGTGAAACGCGGGTGGCCCTTGGCCTGCTCGATCCGGGTCGGACCATTTTCCCCTTCGAAATCCTGCAAGTGGAAGTAGAGGCCTCGGTAGGTAAAGAGCTGGCGGCGCCGGGTACCCATTAGCTGCGGCATTTCCGACGAGTCGAAGTCGGCGAACAAGTTAGCGACTTCCGCCATGTGGGCGGGATCCATCCGCGCCACGATCAAGGTACTGTGCATGGCCTGCCTCCCTTCTAGGGAAAGGTAATCACCGAGAGCACCGACGGGGGCTAGAAAAAGCATCATCGGCGGATGACCGCTGTTCAAGAGGAACAATGTCAGCCTATGGTCAAACTTCCGCAAATTAAAAAATACGGGCCGGTACCGGTGCGACGACGGTCAGCGGACCGTCAAGAGAATGCAAGCTTCATGGCTTCGATGACGGACGTCGTGTTCCTGGAACCGCATCGGCACCGCAGGACCGCCGCTGATCATCGTCAAGCGCGAACCGTTCGGACAGCGCACTGTCCGCGTGAACGCATCTTGGGCATCGCCGAGAGCCCGCCCGCGAATCGGACTGGCTGTCGGGTGAGCGGCACCGACACGGCGCGCTGATCGCCCGCGCCCGCGCGGTGGCACGAGCGGAACTTCCCTACCGGGCGGCGGGACCGCCCTGGCGGACGGCGGACTTGCCCTGGCGGACGGCGGGCTTGCCATCCCGGCGGCGGCTGCCCGTCACTGTGACCCCGCGGCCACCAGCGTCGCGGTGACGGGTTCGAGTTCGGCGATCAACTCGTCGAGTTCGGCCGACGAGAGCGCCTCGTACGGCGCAGCGGCGAGTTCGTCGGTGACGGCTTCGATCCGTTGCTGGGTCTCCCGGCCGGCGTCGGTGAACCGGCCGTCGGCGTCGACCAGCCCACGCTCCCGCAACCCGGCCATGACCTCGGCGAGCCGCTTCTTCGGCAGGTGGTGGATGCGCCCGAACGTCTCCGGCGGGTGGATACCCATGGCCAGCGCGCTGAGCACGTGCGCCTCGGTGCCGCCGATTCGCGCGCCGACCAGGGCGGCGATGTGCCCGTCGGCGCGGTGCTCGCGCAGCATGTTCGCGCTGTGCCACAACCGCGCTACCGGGTCGCCGGGCACCGGGAGGGAACGCAGCCCGGCGTACATCACCCGACCCGCCGTGGGCGCGCTCGTCGCGGCCTTCGTGGTCAGGTCGGCGGCACGCACCAGGCCCGGGGAGCCGGCCAACTCGTCGCCGAGGATCCGCCGGACCGAGGCCGCGCTGCCCCGCTCCCGCGCCGCGACGGACGCCTCGGGCGGGATCGTCTCCCAGGCGCTCGGGATGTGCCGGGCCGCCTCGCCGTCGGCGAAACTGTAGAAGGCCGCGTGTACGACCTGCGCCGGCACCCGTCCCAACGGTGCCGCCCGGCTGGCGAAATACCCGTCCCAGTAGGTGCGGTGGCCGAGCGCGGCCAACTCCGCATTGCACTCGTCGGCAAAATAGGTGACCAGGCAGATCGGCTCAAGAAGCTCGAACATGCGACGAGCGATGCGGGACATGGCCAACATCATGGCAGCAACCCGCCGGGGAATCGGTACGGGCCGCCGGGTTCCTCTCCGGAGTGCGGTCGGACCCCGCCAGGTTCGGGCGTCAGCCGTCCGCGCGCCAGTGCGACCAGTCGGTCCGTTGGAAGGTGCGCGTCGAGCAGTAGTAGGAGCCGCTGTCCCACCGGCCGTCGGCGGTGGCGCTCGACGCCGTCACCCAGCCGCCGCCGGTGTACACCGAGATGTTCTGGGACTCGAACCGCTTGCCGGCCCGGTCGGCGCAGGCGGCTGCGGTGCTGCCGGTGACACTGCTGTACTCCTCGTCGATGACCCAGCCGCTGTCCCGGCCGGTCTGGCTGGTGCCGCCCGAGGTGTAGAACGAGTCCCAGGCCTGGGTGCGGTAGTTGTACAGCAGGGCCACCCAGACGTTGCCGCTGGCGGCCGTACGGTAGACCCGGGCCGTGTAGTTCGACGCGCCATCGGTGTAGGTACCGACGAAGTTGCTGTCCAGCGTCACCTTCTTCTTGAAGGTGACGCCGTTGCACCAGTCCCACGCGCCGATGGCCCTGGCGCTCACCGTGTACAGCGTGACCAGCTCGATGCAGCTGTTGCCCGCCGGGTACATCGTGGGTGAGTAGATCGTCGTGGAGCTGCTGCGGACCGTCAGGTTCGGGGAGATGGACTGCGTGGCGCAGGAGCCGTAGCTGCCCGGTTTCAGCGAGGTGCCCTGCGCGGGGTGGATCTGTGCGTTCAAGCCGTAGGTCGAAGTTCCCGGCATCATGCCCCGGAGCTTGCGGTGCGCATCGGTGAGGCCACCCAGCTCGCGCTGCGTCTGCGCCAGGGAGTCGGCGTGTTGCACGGCCTGACCCGACTCCCGGGCGCTCCCGGCGCAGGCCACCGCCGCGGTCGCGGCCAGCGGCCGCGGACGGCTGTCCGAGGCGACCGCCGCGGCGGACGGCCCGGCCGGGATCGACAGGACCGTCGGGATGAGAAGTGCGGTGACTGCGGGTAGCAGCCGACGACCGAGGTCGGACATGCGCGAACTCCTTCGGACCGGGACGCCGCGACGGGGAGACCGTCAGGAGAACGCAATTATAGATTCTGATCGATGTTAAGAGAATCGGGGAATTTCAACGAGCCACCGGACCACGAAGACTGGCCCTTCCCGAAACGGTTGCGGCCCACCCGGCGAACCGGGCATCCTGTGCCGGTGTCGATCCAGGCCGCGCCCACATGACCACGGCACGCAGGCAGGTACTCGATGGCTTGGCACGTCGAATCCTCGCGTTGCGACTGGATCACCCGACCCGAGTGGGCATCGACGGTCACTCCGCGGCCGGCAAGACGACCCTGGCCGACGAGGTGGCCACAACACTGCGTGCAATGACCGCGCGGGCGGTACTCCGGGTCACCCTCGACCACTTCAAGCGGCATGTCGACCTACGCCGACGATTTCCGCCCGGCTCGCCGGAGAGCTACTACTTCGAGATGTTCGACTCCGGCGCCATCCGCGACGAACTGCTGGTGCCGCTCGGCCCCGGCGGCAACCGCCGCTACCGCACTCAGATCATGGATTTCAGTGGTCGTACCCCCGTTGACTCCGGCGTCGAGGTGGCCCCGGACGATGCGATCCTCGTCGCGGACGGCGGCTTTCCGCAGCGGCCCGTCCTGTCACGACACTGGGACCTCTGCGTCTACCTGCACATCCAACCTGCCGATGTGCTGCACCGGGGCACGGCCCGCGACCAGGCATGGATGGACTCAGCGGAGGCCGCCGCCGAGCGCTATCGCACCTACTACCTTCCCGGCGAAGAGCTTTACCTGGCCGAGGCTCACCCCGCCGAACGAGCGGACATCGTCCTCGACAACCGCGACTTCGAGGCACCTCGCATCGTGCGTGACCTTTCCGACGGAGGACCTCAACGCTGACCCCGGCCATGAGGCACCTCGGCGTCCCGGCGGGACACCGGCGCTCAGGCGGGCAGGGGCGCCGCGCCGAGGATCCGGCCGGCCTCGCGGGCCGACTGCAGCGCCCCGGCGTGCATCTGCGCGGCCTGCTCGGTGAACGCGTCCAGGGCCGGGTTGACGCCGACGAGGGTGAACTCGCGTTCGACGACGGTCAGGTCGGTTCCCCAGCAGTCGGCGAGGATGCGGCGCAGGTACGGGGTGGCGTGGTCCCAGCCCTCGCGTGGGGTGCCGCCGCCGTACGCGCCGCCACGGACGGTGGCCAGCACCGCCGGCTTGCCGGCCAGGAAGGGCTTACCGAACGCTCGTGGCTCGGCGCAGATGATGTCGATGTACGTCTTGAAGTGCTGCGAGACGCCGTAGTTGTAGAGCGGCACGGCGAACAGGAGTGCGTCCGCGGCGATCAGCTCGTCCACCAGGGTCGCGGCGAGGGTGACGGCCTCCCGCTGCTCGGCGGTGTGCTCCTGCGGCGGGGTCGAAGCAGCCGTGACCGCCGCCGCCCAGGCCGTCGCGGGGAGGGTGTCGACGCCGATGTGGCGACGCTCGATCGAGTCGCCCGGGTGGGCGGCGAGCCACTCCTCCTCGACGATGTCCGCGATCTCGCGACTCGCGGAGCCATGGGTACGGATGCTGGCGTCCAGCCGGAACAGGGTCATGATCACTCCTGGGGATTCGGTTCAAGCTTGAAGCGACACTATCTCGTACTTACTTCAAGCTTGAACCTTTTGTGGTACACCTCACTTCACGGTTGAAGCAGGTCGTAGGCTTGGTACATGCCGGACGAACCACGGTGGCTGACCGACAGTGAGCGCGAGGCCTGGATAGCGCTGGCCAAGCTGGTCTTCAACCTGCCCGGCGCGCTCGACGCCCAACTGCTGCGGGACAGTCGGCTGACCCTGTTCGACTACTTCGTGCTCAGCAGCCTGTCGATGGCACCGGACCGGACACAGCGGCTCAGCGACCTGGCCGCGCACGTCGGCAGCTCACTGTCCCGGCTGTCGAACGTCGTGAAACGGCTGGAGCAGCGGGACCTGCTACGCCGCGAGCCGGACCCGGAGAATCCCCGCTACACCAGGGCCGTGCTCACCGACGCCGGGTGGGACGTCGTGGTCGCCGCGGCGCCCGGCCACGTCGCGGCCGTGCGGCGCTATGTCATCGACGGGCTCACCGAGCGGCAGGTCAACGTGCTGCGCGAGATCGCCTGCCACGTCACCCGACAGATCGACGAGGCCACCGAGGAAGGCGTACGGCGCGGCTAGGTTCTCGTCCCGCTGGCGCGGCCGGGAAGCACGCCGGTGGCGACGACGGACGAGGTCACGGCATCTGCCCGGCGGCGCGGGTCGGCGGGTCCGGGCGTCACGGCGTCTGCCCGGCGGCGCGGGTCGGCGGGTCGGCGGGCAGCCGCAGCCCCTGGCTCGATCGCTCCCAGACCAGGGTCGGGTCGTTGAGCGGGTCCACGTGCCACATCCGGACCGGGATGGTGGGCTCGACCAGCCGGCCGGCGCGCACGGTGGCCTGGACTCCGGTGGACAGGGTGACCGGCGTGCCGGTCTGCAGGCTGGCCAGATAGTCCTTGCCGGCCGGCGGCGGATCCCGAAGCAGGGCGTCGGCGAGTTGTACGGCGTCCCAGGCCGGGATGAGGTACGTCCCGAGGTCGTTGGGCCGACAGGGCTGGCTGGTGAGCTTGACGGCGGCGTCGAGCGTGCAGGCGTTCCGCAGCTGCCCGTTGCCGGCGTCGGCGGCCCGGTCGGCGCAGCCGAACGTGTCGTCCGGGCCGAGGCTCAGCAGGTCGCGGACGCGGGGGGCCAGGATCTGGGTGGTGAGCGTGGCCAGCGACTCCGGGGTCAGGTCGGCGCAGCCGGGACCGCCGACGTTGTAGTCGACCGGCCAGTCGGCGTTGCTGACCGCGCGTAACTGGTAGTTGGCCATGAACCGGCTCACCGAGACGTCCGCGATGACCAGCCGGGGCCGGGAATGACCGCAGACCTCGTTGATCCGCTGGACGAAGTCGGCGAACCCGGTCCAGCGGTCGGCGAAGTACAGCACGGTGGGCGACCGGTCCGCGTTGCCCAGGCAGATCGTGGCGTCGATCCGGTCCAGGCTGGGCACGTGCCGTCCGGTCGCCCGCCCGGTCGCCTTGACCTCGGTGAGCAGGTCGTTGACCAGCGAGGTGGTGTACTGGTCGGTCGGCTCCGGCGTGGCGTAGATGTCGAGCCGGAACCCGTCGGGGAACCGGTGCGCCAGCCGGGCGGCGGTGTCCTGGGCGTACTTGCGGTTGGCCGGTGCCAGTTGGAGGTAGCCGGCCCGGTCGACGAACGGACGTCGCGGTGCGCCGAGGTCGGCCAGCAGGTTCGGCGCGATGAAGGGGATGCCGGCGTCCAGCAGCCGGTTGATCGCCCGCTGCGTGGTGTCCCGACTGTCGCCACCGCCGATGACCACCACCCGGGGACCCATGGCGGCCCGGTGCGCCACGATCAGCTGTGCGACATCGTCGATGTGCTCGACGTTCTGGGTGGCGTCGGCGATGACCACGTGCAGCCGGTGTCCGTGCTCGGCCGCCAGTCGGGTCTGTGCGAACAGCATCGCCCGCAACTGGTCGCGTTCGGCCGGGTAGTCCCGGCCGTCGGCGCAGCGGGCCGGGTCGGCCGGATCCGGGTCGCAGGACAGCGCGCCCAGCCACACGACCGTGAGGTCACCGTCGTGCACCGGCCGGTTGTTCTCCAGGATGCGCTGCTCCAGGGCGGTGGTGACCGGATCCCGGCCGAAGGCCGGCGCGGCGAGCACCCCGGGGTCGGCCGTGTCGAGCAGCCCGAAGCACCGGTCGCCGTGCGCGGTGGCGCGCAGGACGGTGGCGCCGGTCGAGGTCGGCAGCGTGTAGCAGCCGTGCGTGACCCCGGGTAGCCAGTCGGCCCGGGTCCAGCCGAGGAAACCCAGCACGAGGGTGAGGACGGCCAGGATGGCGTGGTGCGTGGCGGTCAGCGCCGGCTGCCGGATCAGCGTGACGAGCCGGTCCGAGACCAGTACCGGCAGCACCACCGCCGCCAGGGAGACGGCCAACGCGCGGGCCTCGGGGCTGCCCTGGAACATGTTGGCCACGAAGACGGTCGCGGCTGCGAAGGCCACGGCCATCCCACCGAGCAACCCGACAAGCCGCAGGTTGGGGCTCAGCAGCGTGGCGATGGCGGTCAGGGCCACCGCCACCAGGATGGTCCACAGCCCGATGTAACCGGTGATGCCCGTGTGGACGATCAGGATCAGCAGGGCCAGCACGGCGGCCAACCGGGACCGCGGCCGGCTGGCCACCGCCGCGGTGAGCCGCGATCTGTCCAACCAGTCCGGGGCGTCCGGCTGCGTTCCGCCGACCAGGCTGTGTAGCCTGCCGTACAGCCGGATGGCGGCCCACAACACCACGGCGGTGGCCGTGACGAGGATGATCGACCAGAGCCCCGCGGTACCGCCGAGCAACGCGCGGACCAGGATCAGCACCGCCAGCAGGACCGCGGTCAACCGCAGAACCGCGTTCACGGTGAACAGCGACCGCAGGAACCCGTTCTGCCGTTCATGTTCGGGCATCGGACGCTCCACGAGGGCCGGTGGCATGCTGATCCCGAGCATAGAAACCACCCGCAAGGCCGGAATCCGGTACGGCGGGACTGGGCGTGCGATCGACATGGCGCAGCCATGACATCTGCCATTCGAGATTGACTGTTCTTATCGATAGACTGCGATTCGCTTGTTGAATTCCCAGCCATTTCCCGAAGGACTCCCCCATGAGCGTTCGAATGGTTCGTGCCGGCGTGGTCGCGATCGTCCCGCTCGCGACCTGCCTGTTCGTGGCGGCCCCGGCACAGGCCGCGCCGGCCGCGATCACGGTCACCACCGCGTACCTGACCTCCACCCACGACCTGGAGGTGGAAGGCACGGCGACCTGCAGCGTGTCGACCGGCACTGCCCACATCAGCGTCATCGGCACGCAGCTCATGCCCTTCACGATGGGTTCGGGATACGCGGATGTGCCCTGCGCCGGTGGCCCCGTCGCCTGGCACGTGTCGGCCTACAGCGGTGACGGCTGGCAGTGGAACAGGACCGCCTCGGTGAGCGCGTTCGTGAGCGACGACAACGGCGGGTTCGCCAACTCCGCCGGTAGTTGGTGGATCTGACCGAACCACCGGCAGCCTGGCCTCGAACCGGTCGTCGGGGTACGGCGGGTACCCTGCGTGCGGTGCCTCGAACCGCCTGACCGGAAGGGTCGATGCTGGGATGACGACAGGGCGGCCGATGCCCAGCCAGGAAGACGTGCTCGGTTATTTCGGCACGCTGTCGAACTGGGGGCGGTGGGGCGACGAGGACGAACTCGGGACCTTGAACCACATCACCGACCAGGTACGACTGGCGGCGGCCCGGTCCGTGCGCCACGGCCGAAGCGTCTCGTGCGCGTGGGAGGTCGCCGCGCCGGAGGACATGGAGCGGTCGACGACCACGTGTCCGTGCGCCGCCGACATGCCAGGTGCCGAGAACATGCCGGCCGCGTTCCACGCCGACCGGCGGTGGGGCTTCTCGTCCGAGCGGCTCGGCATCACGTTCCACGGCAACACGCTCACCCACGTCGACTCGCCGTGCCACATCTTCTGGGACGGCAAGACGTACAACGGGCGGCCACACTCGCTGGTCGACGCCGGCACGGGATCGGCATGGGCGGCCGTCACGGCGGCGGCGAACGGAATCGTCACCCGCGGTGTCCTGCTGGACATCGCGAGGGTCCGCGGGGTGCCGTGGTTGGAACCGGGGCAGGGGGTGTTTCCCGAGGACCTCGAGGAGGCCGAGCGTCGCCAGGGTGTGCGGGTGCGTTCCGGCGACGCGGTCCTGCTGCGTACCGGGTACGGCCGGCTCCGGCACGAGACCGGCGCGGCCAGCGGTTTCACGCAGGCCGGCTGGCACGCCTCCTGCCTGCCGTGGCTGCATGACCGGCAGGTCGCGTTGATCGGCGCCGACACCCCCCAGGATGTCCAGCCGTCGGGGTACGACGATGTGCTGATGCCGGTCCACGCCGTGAGCCTCGTCGCGATGGGTCTGTGGTTGCTGGACAACTGCGATCTGGAGTCGTGCGCGACGACGGCCGCCGAGCTCGGCCAGTGGGACTTCCAGCTCGCCGTCGCGCCGGTCCGCTTCGCCGGGACGTCCGGCAGCCCGGTCAACCCGATCGCCACGTTCTGACCGCGATCGGGCTGACAGCCGGGGTCTCCGGGGGGCGCGTTTTCGGGGCGGGATTCCGGTGAACCGCTGTCGCCCGAGCGGCCCCGCCGAACGCGCGTTGCGGGCGTGGTGCCGCGTGCATGGCGTCGCGTGCATGGTGCCGCGTGCGTTGCGCCGCGTGCATGGTGTCGGTCCGCGGGCTCAGGTGAGGGCGGCGACCAGCAGGGCGAAGGCGGCGATGAGGACGGCGACCCGGATGTAGTGGTAGCGGTCCCAGCGGTTCATCTGCTGCTTCCAGTCCGCTGGCCGGTCCTCGGGGGTCCACGTCCTGCCCCGGTTGTTGATCGGGACGAGCAGCAGGATCGACATGATCACGCTGAGGAGCAGCAGCGCACCGGCGGTGACGACGAGGCCGGTGCCGTGGTGGTGCCATCCGGCGATGGCCCAGACCGTGGCGAGGACGAGCGAGGTGATGTACCAGACCGGCATCACGGCGCCGAGCATCCGGCCGCCGTGGGCGCGACCACGCAGGGCGCTGTCGTCCGGGAGGCCGTCGAGGATCGGGTTGATGACGAAGGCGACGGAGAACTCCACCCCCACCATCACGCCGACGACCACCGTGGTGAACACCTGGAGCGCGTTGAGCATGACGAACCCTCCTGAGATCGATCTAGCACCGCTAGCTGGAGTGGCAACGCTAGCACTACCACCGATCATTTATCTAGCGGTGCTAGGATCGAGTCGTGTCAGTACAGGAACGCAAGGAGCGCGAGCGGGCGGACCGGGAGCGCCTCATCTTGGCGACGGCCCGCGAACTGGCCGAACAGCAGGGCTGGGACGCGGTCACCACCCGCCGGCTCGCCGAACGCATCGAATACAGTCAGCCCGTCCTCTACAGCCACTTCCGGGGCAAGCGCGAGATCATCGGCGCCGTAGCCCTCGAAGGCGCCGCCGAGATGGCCGCGGCGCTACGGGTCGCGACCTCCGGCGCGACCGGGCCGCGGGCCCGGGTCATCGCCCTCGCCCGCACCTACCTCGACTTCGCCGCGCGCAACCCGGCCGTCTACGACGCCATGTTCCAGCTCGACGGCGGCCTCGCGTTCGCGCGGGCGGACACCCCGGAACCGTTGAAGGACGCCTTCGCAGCCCTACTGGAGAGCCTCGAACAGGTCGCCGGTGACGGCGTCCACCCGGCGTTGTTCACCGAGGTGTTCTGGGCGGCCCTGCACGGGCTGGCGACCCTGACCCGGGCGGGACGGCTGCCACCGGAGGACACCGAGCACCGGACGCAACTGCTGGTGGACCGGCTCGCCGTGCTCTGACGCCCGCGCCGTCCTCGTGTCCGACGGGCCCGCGCGTCAGCCACCGCCCGGTGGGTTGACCGGAGCGCCGGTGACGGCCTCGGCCTCTCGCAGGCAGATGTCCAGCAGTGGCACGCCGTCGCAGTTGCTGAGGATGACCCCGACCCAGCCGGTGTCCGGGTAGATGCTCCAGTTGGCACCGATGCCACCACCCCCGCCGCCGCGCCCGATCACCCACTGGCCGTTGATGATGCTGACCGGCATCGTGTACGCCTCGTACGACGTGGGATCCGGGCCAGGGAGTCTGGCCCCGGCGAACAACTCGGCGTGGGGCCGGTCCAGCACCACGCCGTCGCGCAGCGCCTCCGCGAACCGGACCAGATCCGGCGCGGTGGCGAAGCCGTCGCCCGAGGCGTAACCGATGAAGCTACGGCCCGGGTTCCTGCCCAGGATGTTCGGGTCCAGGCTGCCCTTGTCCAGGTTGCGGACGGCGTCCACCAGGCTGCCGTCGGCCTGCCGCAGGTACGGGTGCGCGATGTGCTCGTCGGTGAGCCACTGCGGCCTGGTGTAGAACGCCGACCCACTCATGCCGGAGCGCCCGAAGACGTTCTCGTGTACGTAGTCCCAGAACGTCATGCCGGACACCGCCTCGACGATCTGCGCGGCCATGGCCAGACCGACGCCACCACCGGGAAGATGGCCGTTGGACCCTGCGCCGGGAACCCCCACCAGCGTCGCCTGCCGGGCCCACTGCTCGTGGTACTCGTGCACCTCGTCCCGACTGTCGAAGACGCGTTGCCAGTCCGGCATCGGGGCATCCAGCCCGGAGGTGCTGGTGAGCAGGTGGTGAATGGTCACCTTCTCGGCGATGTCCCTGGGAAGTCCCGTCAGGTGTTCGCCCACCGCGTCCGACAGCGACACCCTGCCCTGCTGCACCAACTGCAGGACGGCAACCGACAGGAAGGGCTGGCTCCCCGAGGAGAGGTTGAACGCGGTGCCCTCGTGGTTGCGGATCCCCCTCTCCCTGTCGGCCATGCCGTAACTGCGGGACAGCACCGTGCGACCGTGGTGCGACAGCAGCACCACGCCGGAGAACCTGCCCTCGGCGGCCAGCTTCGCCACGTACCGGTCGTAGGCTCCGCCGGGCCGGGTGGCCGGCGGGATCCTGTCGTGCCCGGCCACGTCGGCGTGGCCGACCCCAGCGCCCGCCATCGGCGCGGCGGTCACCGCGCCCGCGGCCGCCAGCCCGCCCCATTTGACCAGCCGGCGCCGGTCGATGCCAGGTGCCGAATCCGAGCCCATGATCACGTTTCTCTCCTCGCCGCGGGACCTTGCGCTGGAGGTGAAGCGCTCTGGTTCACTCCGGTACTCAACACGCACGACCGTTGCGGCGGCGTATGCGTTTTTCGATAAGTCCCCGATACACCCTTTAAGATCAACTTTCGATGCAACAGGGCCTGGGGCAAACGGGCGGTACGAAGCCGCCATCCGCCTCACCGCCATCATCGAATGGTGGTGACCGACGTGGACACAGTGCTCAGGAGGTGGTCTGCTTCAACGGCGCGTACCACTGCGCGCCCGTCACCCTGATCCGCCTGGCCTGGTCACGATTCCACTCCACCCGCATGCCGTGCCTGCGAAGCACGGGGAAGGCGATCTCGTCCAGCATCCGTTCCAGGCTGGCCTGGTAGCTGGCCTCCTGCTCGGCCTCGGACAGTGCGTCATAGGCGGCCTCGTCGAAGTCCGCCGGCGGAAAGGCGCCGTAGCCGAGGTAGACGGCACCCTCCTCGCTCCCGACCAGCGCCTCCGTGTCCTGCTGGTGGTACCAGAGGTATCCGTGCCAGTGCCGGGAGTCGTCCCGCTCGTCGTGGATCTCGGTCGACGCGCAGTTGCCGCAGCAGCTGAAGTTCTCCCTGGCCAACACCCCGAGCTCGTTGAGTTCGGCGAAGGCCGAGTTCAGGTTGCTCCGCACCGGTCCCCACCCGCGCTGCTGCTCCCGCCGAGCGGCCAACGCCGTCTCGTACGCCGCCCTGAGCTCCTCGTCGGTGGCGCCGTGGCGCTGCTCGGGCACGTCGTGGCAGTCCACGAACTCGTCGGCGTCGTCCTCGCCCCGCACGACCCAGTCCCATATCTCGTCTTCGAGGTCCCGACGACCCGGCTCAGCGATCCGCTCGGACAGGAACCTGACACCCTCGGGACGATCGTTGTAGATCCATCGACTCACGGCGACGATCTTCGCACGAGCCTGTGACATCGCGGCCCGACGACCGAGGACCGAGGACCGAGGACAGCGGGCGTTGGGCGGCTCGACCGCGTTCGTCCCTCAGCGGGACAGTGCCAGTTGCAGCGTCCGGGCGCCCGCCGAGCGGGTGACCAGTCGGCCACGACCCGGCGGCAGCAGCTCGGGCCGGGCCGACCCGCTGTCACCGGGCCGCCGTTCGGGCCGGACCGACTCGGCCAGCGGTCCGTCGCCGGAGAGCACGATCGTCGGCGTGTCCAGGTCCCGCAGCGCCCGCAGCGGCGGTTCCGACAGCGCCCGGTACTCGCCGACCGCCCGCCCGGCGAGCACCAGGTGCAGCCCGACATCCCGGGCGACCGGCAGAAACTCCCGCAGCGGGGCCAGTGGGTCCGATCGCCGCTCCAGCGGGCTGTTCGGGCTGAGGGACACCAGTTCGTAGTCGTCGATCAGCACGAACAGCTCTGGCCCCTGCCACCAGGACCGGTCCCGTAGCTGCTCCTGGGTGACGTCCGTGAGCGGCATCCGCTCCCGCAGGAGGGCGGCCACGGACCCGACCATCTCCCGCGCCTGCCCCAGCGTGGCCGCGTGCCCGAGCAGGTGGTCCGCGGGCACGACGTCGAGCAGGCCACGCCGGATGTCCACGACGACCATCCTGATTCGGTCCGGTGGGTTCGCCGCGGCGAGAGACCGGGCGAGGCCACGCAGGAAGCTGGTCTTACCGCTCTCGGCGTCCCCGGACACCATGAGGTGCGGATCCACGGCGAAATCGACAACGGCCAGCCGGAGGTCGTCCTCGTAGAGTCCGATCGGCACCCGCAGACCTTCCGCGCCCGGCAGGTCGTCGTGGGACAGTTCGGCCGGCAGCGTCCGGACCGGCGGCGTGGGCGGCCCGGGCCAGGCCCGCCGGACCCGATCGACCAGCCGGTCCAGCTCCCGCTCCACGGCCTCGGAGCGGTACGGGTTCTCCCGCATCCGCCTGTCCCGCAGTGCTGAGCCGAAGTCCGGCGGCGGGTCGAGCAGCGGCAGCGCGGTGAGGAAGTGCAGCCCGGCCGGGGTGAGCCCGCGGCCGGGCCGGTCGGCCGGCACCGTGGCCGCCCGACGGTGGTCGATCGCCGAGTCCGCCGGGTCGGCCAGCCGCAACTCCAGCCGGGTCGCCGGGATCGGTTCCCGCTCCCACCGGTTCGCGGCGACGGCCAGGTGAATCCCCACCGCCGGGCCGCGCACCGCCAGCTCGGTCACGGCCTCGACCAGGTCCGGAAAGTAGCGTCGCAGCTCCGACCAGCCGTTGATGACCAGCAGGATCCGGTCGTCCGACCCGGCGACGTCGGCCGGGTCCTCCGTGCGGGACGGTGACCGTGCGGCCATGGTCGCCGTCAGCTCCGCGATGGTCCGCCGGACCCGCTCGCCGTCGCGGGGCTCGACCACCGTGCCCACGTGCGGCAGGCCGGCCAGCACCGACAGACCCCCGCCGACCAGGTCCAGGCAGTAGCACCGCAGTTCCGCGGGCGTATGCCGTAACGCCAGGCCGAGGACGACGGTCTGGAGCATTCCGGTACGTCCGCTGCCGAGCAGCCCGACCACCGCCAGGTTGCCACCGGACAGGTCCACCCACAGGGGCTCCCGACGCTGCTCGGCCGCGTTGTCCACGACGCCGACGATGGTGCGCAGCGGTGGCCACCGGTCGAGGTCCCGGACGGTGAGGCCACGGTCCGACGACACCACCACCGGTCCGGTCAGCTCGCCCAGCAGGGGCGGCGCGTCCAGCGGCGGCAGCCAGACCTGGTGGGCGGCGGGTCCCCGGCCCACCATCCGGTCGACCAGGACATCCAGCACCGTCGACACCGACACGGTCGGCCTGGGATCGGGCCGCAGCACCTCCGCCCAGCTCGACACCGGGTCCGGCGGCCGGTACCGGCCGGAGACGTACGCGGCCCGGAACCGGCGCGGTTCGCCCGGATCACCGGCCAGGTAACCGTGCCCGGGTATCGGCGGCAGCTCGGCGGCGTCCGGCCGGCCGATGCCGGCGCGGCTCTGCGCCGCGGACAGGGTTCGCAGCGCGATCCGGGCGGACACGAAGGGCTCGAGTTTCCCCCAGTACCTGTCGGCCAGGCCCTGGGCAGCCAACAACAGGTGCACCCCGAACGACCGGCCGAGCCGGCCGATCTGCACGAACACGTCGCGAAAGTCGGGTTGATCGGCCAACAGCTCGTCGGCGCCGTCGAGCACCACCAGCAGGTCCGGCAGCGGCGCCAGAGCCAGCCCCTCGGCCCGCCCGGCCTGGTAGTCGGGCTGGGACCGGAATCCGGCGGCCCGCAGCAACTCGGCGCGGCGGGTCAGCTCGCCGGTCAGGACGTCGGCCAGCCGGTCGGTCCGGTACCCGTCGCCCCGCAGCCCGGACAGCACCGCCGTGCTGTGCGGCAACCTGGCCAGCGGCCGGTACGCATCGCCGGTGTAGTCCACCAGCAGCAGGTTGACCTGGTCCGGGCCGTGCGTGGCGGCCAGCGCCAGCGCCAGCGTACGGACCAGCTCGGTCTTGCCCGCGCCGGTGGCTCCGAACAGCAGCAGGTGCGGCCCGATCCCGCCGCGCACGCTGTCGTCGAGGTCCAGCCGGACCGGGGCGCCGTCCGGGTCGGCTCCGATCGGCACCGAGAGCCGGGCACGCGGTCGGGCCCACCCGGGCTCCGGGTCGAAGGCGGCGGGGTCGCCGATGCCGAGCAGCCCCGGCAGGTCAACGGTGCCCGGTTCGCCGGCCCCGGCGGCGGGGACGGATGCCGGAGCCGGGGGCGGGGGCGGCAGCAGCCGTACCAGGGTCTCCAGCACTTCCCGCGCGGCCACCGCGGCCTGCGACTCGTCGTCACCCCACCTCGGGAAACCCCGGGGTGAACGGGACTGATCGGCGGGCGCCGGCGGGTCGGCGACCGCCGTCAGGGCCGTGACGATCGCGCGCAGGTCGCTGCCCGGCAGCAGGGCCAGCTCCCCCAACTCGCGCACCGCGTCGGGGGCGTCCGCCGGCCGGCCCAACCGGGTCAACGCGGCGGCCAGCCGGGTGTCCAGGGCCGACTCCGGGGGAAGTTGCCGGTCCAGCCGGCCGGCCATCGCCACGAACCACTCCCGGGGCAGCGGCCCGGATCCCCCGGCGGCGCTGGCCCCGGCCCGGGTCAGCCAGTCGGTGGCGGCGGCCGGGTCCAGCAGGCTCAGCGCGGTCAGCCGCTGGGCGTGATCCAGTTCGGGCAGCGACCGCCAGCGGGGCGAGCCGTCGGCGTACTGCTCCAACAGGCTGGCCACCCGGGCCACCCGGGCGGGACCGTACCGGGCGACCAGGGCGGCGAGCAGCGCGGTCCGCAGCGCCGGCTCGATCTCGTACAGCCCCTCCCCCAGCTCTCGGCACAGCGGGGACAGCAGCAGGGCGGACTCGACGGCGTACGGCAGCACGATCGGGGGGTCGAGGAAGAAGTTGACCCGTAGCAGGTTGACGAAGGCGGCGTCCAGCGCCACCGGTACGGCAGCGTGGCAGGCCAGGTCGAGAGCGCCGGGCGGCAGCGACTCCCGCGCCGCGAGCAGCTGCCCGGCCACCGGCGACGAGCGGGCCCAGCCGGTCGTCACAGCGGGCGCTCCACCGGCGCCGGCCGACCACGCAGGGCGTTCACCGCCCGGTGCAGGCCGTCGCGGTCCAGCGGGAACATCGGTACGTGCCGGGCGATCTGCGCGGCGCTGGTCCGCTCCCAGCGGTCCGGCGGGACCGGGTTGAGCCACGCCACCTCCCCGACGGCGGCCCGCAGGGCCCGGACCAGGGCGACGGTGTCCAGCACCCGGGCGGTGTCGAGGGTGCCCCGGGCCGCGCCCGCGTCGCTGACCAGGACGGCCCCGGTGTTCCGGCCGACCCCGGCCAGCAGTTCGGACAGCGGCACCGGCACGGTGAGCTCGGTGTCGGCGTACACCCGACCATCGGCCAACGGGGCGATCCGGGACAGGACCGGGTCGAGAGCCGGGCTGAACGGGTCGGGCAGTTCGTCCAGCAGCGGTCGGTCGGCGCTGGTGCCGGCGCTGTTGTGGAAGTACGCCACGGTCAGCGCGCTCAGCCGGCCGGCTCGTTGCACGGTCCGCCGGACATGCTCGACGTAGTCGTGGAACGGCGCCATCGAGCCCTGCCGGTCCACCAGTAACAGCAGGCCGCTGGTGTTGCGGCGACGCGGCACCAGCACGGGAGGGGTGGGCAGGCCCGTCGCGGCGTACCGGTGCAGGGTGGCCGGCACGTCCAACTCCACCGGCGGTCCGGACCGGGTCGGCCGGCGCAGGCCGCGCCAGACCTGCGCGATCGCGCGCTCGGTGAGTGGATACTGCGGTACGACCACCAGCGCCGGGTCGTACCGGCCGGTGCTCGGCGGCGCGTACGCCGGGCCGGACAGGCCGTGCACGGCCGGCGGCGACGGTGCGGGCTGATCCGGCACGGCGGCCGGCCCGAGGTCCGGTACCCCGGTCGGGCCGTCCGGCGGCGGGTCGGCGGTTCCGGCCTGCTGCGCCGCGGCCGGCGGCTGTTCGCCCTGCCCCGGAGTCGTCCATTCGGGAGCCCCGACCCGTTCGAACGCGGCGCGCACCACCTCCGCCTCGCTCGCCGAGCTGGCCCACAGCGCGACGCAGAGATCGACCAGCGCGGCCCGGGACGACCAGCCGAAGCCGGCCGCGAGTGCGGTACGCAGCGCCACGCAGTCGTCCACCCCCAGCGGCAGGCCCCGGCGCCGCAACTGCCCGACCAGCGCCCACAGGAACGCCGGCAGCCCCGGCACGACCTCCGGGCGAACGACGCCGATTCCGACCGGCGGTCCGTCGGGGAGCCGGACCGAACCAGCCGGTGGACGGTCCGGCACCGCGCTCACCCCCACCGCCCCGCAACAGGGGAGCCCACCCACGACGGAACCAAGCCTGACCGCCCCGCGACGGCGGGGGAGCCCACCCGCGTCGGGATCAAGCCTGACCGCCCAGAGCGGGTGGGCTCCCCCGCCGCCGAAGACGACGCGATGTTCATGGCCGGCCCAGCCAGTCCGCCACCCGTACCTGGTCGGAGTGCTGCTTGATCAGTGCGCCGGGGTACGGCAGCCGGTCGAGGTCCGCCGGGTCCACCCCGACGGCCTGCAGGTAACCGACCCAGTCCAGCAGCTCGCTCAGGCCGGGCTTCTTGGCCAGGTCGAGATCCCGCAACCACCGCAGCGTGTCCACGGCCCGGGACCGCAGCTCCGGGTCGGCCACGCCGTGCAGGACGAGGATCCGGTCCAGCTCGGCGGCCTCGGTCGGGAACCGGACGTGGTGGAAGACGCAGCGCCGCAGAAAGGCGCCGGGCAGCACCTTCTCCTCGTTGTTGGTGACGATGATGATCGGTCGCAGGTCCGGCCGGTCCGCCGGCACGGTGTGGCTCAGCCCCGGCACCTCCGGCACGTCGAAGCTGAGCTGGTCCAACTCCCGCAGCAGATCGTTCGGGAAGTCGATGTCCGCCTTGTCGATCTCGTCGATCAGCAGCACCGACCGGCGACCGTGTCCGGCGCGGGCGATGGCCCGGCCCAGCGGGCCGAGCCGGACGTACCGGCGGATGTCGTCGGCGGGTCGCCCACGCAGCCGGCCGCCGAACTGGGCGTCGTACAGCCGGCGGACCGCGTCGTACGAGTAGAGCAGGTCGCTGCCGCGGCTGGTCGACTTCACGTAGGCGGTCTCCAGCGGCAGCGCCAACGCGTAGGCGACGGCGTGCGCCAGTCGGGTCTTCCCGGCGCCCGGGTCGCCCTGCAGCAGCAGCGGGCGGCCGAGCGCGATGGCCAGGTTGACCGCGTCGGCCAACCGCTCGTCGGCCAGGTAGGGCTCCCGGTCGACCGGCGTGGTCGGCGGGTTGGCCGGTGGCACCGGGTCCACCCCGGCGACCTCGATGGGCCGCTGCGGCGGCAGGTCGGCCAGTCGGTCGAACCGGACGGACACGTCGACGCGGTGTCGGGTCAGCACCCGGCCTCCATCTCCTCGAGGTAGGTCAGCAGCTCGGCCGGGTCGAGCTGGACGCGCTTGATGAAGTCTTCCAGGACCTCGTACGTGATCCGTACGTCGAGCCGGTCCGCCACCGACGACTCAGCCACGATGTGCTCGGCCCAGACTCCGGCCAGGGAGGCCGGCCAGCGCCGGTAGGACACCACGTGGGTGGCCCAGGTCGCCACGTCGTGCTGCGCGAACGCCGGTCGGGGCAGCATGCTGATCCCGGGCGGGCAGGTCTCGGCGGGCAGGCCGGCGAAGAACAGCACCAGCCAGCGCTTCCGGCGCCGGTAGGCCGCGCGTACCCGGTCCCAGAAGTCCGCGACCAGCTCGGCCGGGACGCCGTCCACGAGCACCGGGCACACCACGCTGTACCGGTCCAGGTCGGCGAAGTACCGGGTGACGTAGCTGACCGCCGTCTCCGGGGAGATCATCTCGGGGCGTAGCGCCAGCAGGTCCTTGCGGGCCACCTCCCCCAGGTACGGCGGCAGCCAGGCGCAGAGGTTCGTGATCACCTTCAGGTCGGCGTCCGGTACGCCGAACGCGAGCAGCCGGTCGTCGGTCGCCGCCTTCGCCCGCAGGATGTCCGTCTTCAACCCGTCCAGGTCGAAGTACGCGGTGTCCAGCAGGCGCCGTACCGGTGCCGGACGCTCCGGGCGGATCACCGGGGTGCCGAGGTCGAACCGGCGCACCACCCGGTCCACCGGGACGGCGAACAAGACGTTGCTGGCCAGCCGGCGTAGTCCGGGCCCGGCGGCGGCGCGTTCCGGTACCTGTTCCACCAGGATGCCCACCACCGCGCCGTCGACCGTGACGGCGCTGCCGGAGTAGCCCCGATAGTCCTTGAGCTCCTCCACGACGGCCAGTTGCAGCACCGTCATCTCGTACCCGCCGGCATTTTCGACCAGGTGGTCGACGGCGGTGACCTCGCCGGTGAGCTGCACCGCGGCTCCCTGGGGTCGCGCCGTCACCCGCCACCGCGCGCTCAGCGTGGCGTGTGCCAGGGCCGGCACGATCGCGAGCGACTCGGTGACGCGCAGCAGTGCGGAGTCGATGGCGGATTCGCACCGTACCCACTCGACCGGCACCCGCACGCCGGCCGAGGTGACGAAGGCCAGTTCCCCGGCCGCGCGGTCCCGCACCACGTGCGCGGCCGTCGCGACGATCCGGTCGGTCAGGCAGAAGCCGCTGCCCAGGTCCGTGTCGCCGGCGACGATCCGTCCGTCGATCATGTGCGGGCGAAGGTGACCGTGACCTCGAAGGTCGACTCGGCGCCGGCCCGGGACAGCACGACGCCGGCCTCGGCCTTGAGCGTGACGCCGAACTTCGCGGACAGTTCCCGGACCTGCCAACCCGGCCGTTCGGGCAGCCCGTCCAGGTCGGTGTCGACCGCCCGCACCCCCGCCATGATGGCGGTCCGGATCTCGCCCAGCCGGTCCTCGAGCCGCTCGGCGAGGTCTCCCCAGCCGATTTCCCGCTGCTGGTCGGCCGTCGGCAGCACCTGCACCAGCACGGCACCGGTCGCCGCGGCACGGGTCACCGGCACGTCCGCGTCGGTCACCGGCACGCTCCTCCCGCTCGTCCCCGCCGTCGTCACGAAGCTGGTGGCGGACCACCTCCACGATGGAGGGTCCAGCGTACCGGCCGGTCGCCGGTGGTCGGTCCCGGCCGGTGTCGGATCCCCGACGTCGACCGGGGACGCCGCAGCTCGCCGCAGCCGATCCGGTGGACGCTCGCCCATCGGCACCGGGTGGTTCCGTCGCCCATGGAATGGAAAAATCGGCCACCTGCGGCGGAGGAGGTCCGGCGACCCGGTCGAAGGCAAGCTGGTCGATCTGTCGACACCGCCATCGGTGCGACCGCTGGGCTCCGCGGCGACCGGGACAGGGATCGGGGGTTGCGATGCGGGCCATCGTGGTGGGCGGCGGGATCGGCGGGCTGAGTGCGGCCATCGGGCTTCGCCGACGCGGCTGGGACGTGACCGTGCTCGAACGGGCGCGGCGGTTCGGTGAGGTCGGCGCGGGCGTGGCGGTGCAGGCCAACGGGGTACGCGCCCTCGACGCCCTCGGCGTCGGCGACGCCGTGCGGGGGGCCGGGCGGGTCGAGGCGGCCGGTGGCCTCCGCACGCCAGACGGCCGGTGGATCTCCCGGATCGACGGCGCGAGTCTCGAGCGGATGCTCGGGGGCGCCACCGCGGTCGCCATTCACCGGGCCGCACTGCACGGCGTCCTGCGAGCGGCGTTACCGGCCGGCGCGCTGGTCGCCGACGCCGAGGTGCTGGACGTGCGACCCGGAACCGGGCCGGTGGTGCGCTACCGCCACGCCGACCGGGAGGTCGAGACCACCGCCGATCTGGTGGTCGGCGCCGACGGCATCAACAGCATCGTGCGCCAGCGACTCTTCCCGGATCATCCGGGGCCCGCGTATTCCGGATCGATGGCCTGGCGCGGGGTCACCCGTGAGCGGTGGGCGGGTGAACCCGTGACCGCGCTGCACTGGGGGCCCGGGGCGGAGTTCGGCATGGTTCCCCTCGGGGACGGCCGGGTGTACTGGTGGGGCGCGGTGAACGCTCCGGCGGGCGGGCGCTCGGCGGGCGGGGACGAGATGGCCGGGGTGCGGGAGCGCTTCGGTCACTGGCACCGGCCGATCCCGGCCCTGCTCGACGCGACTGATCCCGCCGCCGTGCTCCGCACCGACCTGTGTGACCTGGCCACGCCGCTGCCGTCGTACGTGGACCCGGCGGTGGTACTGCTCGGCGACGCCGCGCACGCGATGACCCCGTACCTGGGTCAGGGCGCGTGCCAGGCGATGGAGGACGCGGTGGTGCTGGCCGCGGTCTGCGGGCCGGGCGACGACGTGCCGGCCGCGCTGGTCCGGTACGACGGCCTGCGCCGGCCGCGGACCCAGCGGATCGTGCGCGCCTCCCGGCAGACCGGCCGGATCGGCCAGCAGTTGCACAACCCCGCCGCCGTCCGGCTACGCAACCTGCTGCTCCGGCTGACGCCACCGCGGGCGGCCCTGCGGTCGATGATCCGGTACGTCGGCTGGGAGCCGCCGACCATCCCCGCTGCCGGACGTTCGGGTACCTGACCCCGGGTGAGGTGTCCCCGCTGCGGTGGAAGGCGCGGCAGCAGGGTCCTCCCGCGCAACGGCCACCGGCTCAGCGGCCGAGCACGGATCCGCCGTTGACCCCGAACACCTGGCCGGTGACGTACCCGGAGTGCGGGCCGGTCAGGTGGCGCACGGTGGCGGCGATGTCGTCCGGCGTACCGGCCCGGCCCACCAGGGTCGCGGCCACCCGACTGGCATGCCCCTCGGGCGTCATCCGGCCGGCGAAGAACTCCGTGTCGACCACGTACCCGGGACTGATCACGTTCGCGGTGATCCCCTCCGGGCCGAACTGCCGGGCCAGGTCGTACATCCAGCCGTGCAGCGCGGCCTTGGCCGCCGAGTACGGCCCGCCGCCGCCGCGCTGTGCGGCGATCGAGCTGAGCAGGATCACCCGGCCACCGGGCCGGCGCAGCACCGGCCGCAACGCCTCGGTGAGCAGGACCGCGGTCAGCACGTTCGCGTCGAAGTTGGCCCGCCACACCGCCGCCAGGCCGGCCAGGTCGGACGTGTCACCGCCGAGGAACCCACCGGCGTTGTTCACCAGTACGTCCACGGCCCGGCCGCCGACCGCGTCGACGACCCGTCGCACGGCGGCCGGGTCGGTGAGGTCGGCCGCCAGCGGCGTGACCACACCCGCGCCCGCAACCGCGGCACCGATCTGCTCGACCGCCGCGTCCAGCACGTCGGCGCGCCGTCCCACGATCAGAACGTCGTGCCCGTCCTCGGCCAGTACCCGGGCGGTGGCCGCGCCGATCCCGGTGCCGCCACCGCT
Organism: Plantactinospora sp. A48; assembly: GCF_055793945.1. Classification (NCBI taxonomy): domain Bacteria; kingdom Bacillati; phylum Actinomycetota; class Actinomycetes; order Micromonosporales; family Micromonosporaceae; genus Plantactinospora; species Plantactinospora sp. A48. The sequence goes on from NZ_JBTIXF010000013.1 coordinate 99,330, forward strand.
CACCACCGCGAGCCGCTCCCCCACGCCATACCCCCTTCAACCCCAGCCCGGAAAGGAAGGGCACCTTGTTATCGCCTTTTGTATAGGAAGGGTCCCTTCCTAACACATCGGCGGGGCGGCGGGGTGGCCGGTGCGGGGAGAGGGGGACGATCCGTCGACCGGCCCCACTCCCCCCGTCCGGGACAACTATCTCTGCGTGAGCCGGATCAGCTCCCAGCCGCCTTCGGGCTTGTCGTCCGTCGGGTCGGTACGCAGGTTCATCGGGTTGGCCATGCCCAGGTAGAGCGTCTTGCCGTCCGCGACCATGGTGCGGAACCCGTAGTTCATGTAGTTGCCGAGGCCCTTGGTGTCCACGGCCTTGGCCTTGGTCAGCACCGAGTCGAACATGTACAGGTCGCCGCCGTACAGCGCGGGGTCGATGGTGATCGGATCCAGATCGCTGCCGGTGGCGGCGTTCTTGAAGCCCATCGCCTCGGCGGTCTTCGGCAACAGGTCCTTCGCCAGGTAGCTCCAGTCCATGCAGCCGACGAACAGCCGGTCATTGACGACGGCCATCGTCCAGGTGTAGTTGGTGTAGATGTTGCCGAAGCCGATGTGCCCGAGGCGGGGGATGTAACCCGTCGAGGTCATCTGCCAGGCTCCGACGCCACCGTTCGCCGTCGGGCTGTACGCGGGCAGCTTCGACTCGCCGTAGAGCACCTCGGTCGTCGGCAGCAGGCCGCCGAAGCCCCGGCCGCGGAAGATGCTCACGGCCCGCTGCGTCTGTTCGAGCGTCGTTCGGGCCGTCACCTCATCGGCGGGCGGATAGCTGGCGGCGAAGACACTCGTCGACTTCATCGGTACGTGCATCGTGCCCCAGTAGAGGTACCCGCCGTAGGAGGCCAGCGCGCCGAGGCCGTAGGTGCTGGCGATGATCGGATCGGGCTCGTACTGCTCGGTGGCCCACACCTCGGTCCACAGGCTCAGGTCCGCGGCGGTGAGGCCGGGTTCACCGTCGGTGAGCTTCGGGCTCATCCACACGCCCGCGAGCGCCGGGTTCACCTCGCTGAGGGTTTTGCGGCCGGACCCGCCAAGCAGCGAGTTCGCGGTGCTGGTGACGCTGTCCAGGACCGAGCCCACCAGACCGGTGGAGCTGGCGGTCGCGCTCGGGCCGTCGGTGGAGGTGCCGCTCGGCGTACCGCTGCTCGACCCGCCGCTCGGCGCCGCCAGCTCGGCCGCGGCCAGCGAGCCACCGGCAACCGCGGACCAGGTGCTGACGAAGATGCGGCCCTCGTGCACCGTCAGGTCGGCGACCTGCGCGGGCAGCTGACCCACCTCGGTGAACGCGAACGGGTTCGTCTTGTCACCGGTCCAGCGCAGCAGATAGCCGCCGTTCTTACCGTTCTGGCCGACGCCCACGCCGGCGTAGAGCACGCCGTCGGCGACAAGGAAGTGCCGGATGTTGCCGTACTTGGCGAAGTTGGCCGAGCCGAGGTACTGCCCCGTGGTGGTGTCGAATGCGAACATATTGATCGACATGCCGAGAGCCGGCCCGGCCAGCAGGACCACCCCGTTGGCGGTGCCGCCGGCGCGCAGGCCCAGCGTGTTTTTCAACCGGTTCAGGTCATCCGGCGAGGCGTTCTGGACTTCGTCGGTTTTTTCCGTCAGCGCCTTGGTGCCGAGGTCGTAGTAGTAGATGTGCGGTCGGCGGTGATCACCCACGTTCTTCGGCATCGTGGGGTTCTGCGCCACGATCTGGCTCTGCGCGAACTCGCAGACGTAATCGTCGTTGATGCGCGGGTTTGGCAACTGAAGAGTGGAGCCCTGGACGATGCAGTTCACGTTGGCACCGGTGCCGAACCAGAGACGGTTGTTCGCCTCGGCGAGCGACCACACGTACGCCTGATTGACCTTCGGCTGGCCCTCGGCGCACGGTGGCCCGGCCGGGTACGGCTGCCCGATGCCGTTGAAGCACTCGTCCGGTTGTGCCTTCGCGAGTAGTTCGGTCTCGAATGTGGTGCCTCCGATGGGCGGCAGGATGACGATGCCGGCCGCCGCGGGCTGTGCGCCGATCAGCCCCGACACGAGAGCCATAATGACGACGACGGTCAACGCACGCCATCGCAGCCTGGTAAGCGAATGCATGATGGGACCATAGACAATTCTGATCCTCCTAACAGTCCCGGTTGGTAAAATTCTCGCCGCAGTTCTGTGCGACGAGCGATTCCCTCCGACATGGACGATGTGGACACTCGTTGATGGTCTTTGGCCGATCTGGCCGAGGATGTCGAACATGCCGCCTTTCCCGACCGGCTCGGGTGATTTCGCTTCTGACCCTGGGCCTCCGGCCTGGCTCTTCCCCGGCCGATGGGACGTGGAGGGTGTCGCTGGCGCGGTCAGGAATGCGATGGCGACGCGGGGCTGAATCCGTTGGACGCCGAGGTCCCGTCGATGCGGAATGCTCGGCGGTACGCCGCTGGGGAGGTGCGCATGGCCCGACCGAAGTGGTGCCGGTAGGTGATCGGGGAGTCGAAGCCCACCGCCTTGGCCAGTTGCTCGATCGGGGCATCCGTGGTTTCCAGCAGGGCGAGGCTGGCCTGCACCCGCTGGTTGATCAGCCAGCGGATCGGGCTGGTGCCGGTGGATCGGGCGAAGTGTCGCAGGTACGTACGCGGTGACATCCGGGCGCGATCGGCGAGGGTTTCGACGGTGATGGGTTGACCGAGGTGTTCCAACGCCCAGTCCATGCTGCGGGCCACCGCGTCATCGTCGGTGCTGGTGTTCACCGGCGCCTCGATGAACTGGGCCTGCCCGCCATCGCGCTGTGGCTGGGTGACCAGCCGGCGGGCGACGGCGTTGGCGATGGCGGCGCCATGGTCCTGCCGGATGACGTGCAGGCACAGGTCGAGTCCGGCGGCGCTGCCCGCGCTGGTGAGGACATCCCCGAGGTCGATGTACAGCACGTCGGGGTCGACGTCGACGGCGGGGAAGCGACGGCGCAGCAGGTCGGCGTAGCGCCAGTGGGTGGTGGCCCGACGGCCGTCGAGCAGTCCCGCGGCGGCCAGGGCGAACGCGCCTGAGCAGATCGACATGACCCGGGCGCCGCGTTGGTACGCCAACTGGAGGGCCGCGACGAGTTCGTCGGAGATGTCGGCGGCGACGTCTGACACTCCGGGCACGATCACCGTGGACGCTCGGGCGAAGACGTCCAGGCCGTGTGGGGTGTGCAGGCTGGCCCCGCCGATCACGGGTACCGGTCCGGGCTGCTGGGCGCAGAGGGTGACCTCGTACCAGTCGCGGTCGAACTCGGGGCGGGGTAGCCCGAACACCTCGGTGACGATGCCGGTTTCGAAGACCGACATGCCGGGATAGGCCAGGACGGACACGGTACGACTGGCGGGGCGCGAGCCGGGCATGGCGAGATCTTAGCGATGATTGGCGTTCCCGCCACTGGTGGCTCGTATCGGTGACCGGCCATGCTCCTTGCATGTCAAGGTCCTTTTCCGTTCCACCGGCGCCGCCGGCAGCGGCGGCTGCCCATTTCGCCGTACGGCTGTCCGTCGAGACCGACGTCAGCGACGTCCATGCCGACCTGGCGGCCGACGCCGGCCTGCTGGTGATCGACTCCCGCGGCGAGGCGGCCTGGCGGCAGGGGCACCTTCCGGGTGCCCGACACCTACCGACAGTCGAGATCGCGGCCCGGGCGGCGGAGCTCATCCGGCCCGGCACCCCCGTGGTGACCTACTGCTGGGGCCCCGGCTGCAACGGTGCGACCCGCGCGGCACTGGAGTTCGCCCTGCTCGGCTACCCGGTGAAGGAGATGATCGGCGGCTACGAGTACTGGGTCCGCGAGGGATTCCCGGTGCAGACCGCCACCGGGCTCATCCGGCGGCCGATCGACGGCCTGACCGCCCCGGTGACCGACGTGTCGTGCGGCTGCTGAGATGCCCACCGGACAGCTCACGGCATCCTCCCGGCCCGGACCGGGGCCGGCCCGTCGGCGCTGGTCCGGCCGGCCCCGGATTCGCCCGGCGGCTGGCACCGGATGCCAGCGCCGACGACCTTCTCACCGGGTTCACGCGCATCACGGCCGCCGCGAACGCCGGTGACACCGGCGCCCGGGGTCTCGTCGAGCAGGCGGCCGCTATCCCGGATCCGCGGCTGTCAGCGCGTCGATCTCGGCCGGCGTCGGTGGGTCGGCGCCCGGTCTGGACACCGTGACGGCGGCGGCGCTCGCCGCCCGGGATCCCGCCCGGCGCAGTTCCTCCCGCCCGAGCGCGGCGAGCGCCTCGCGGGCGGTCGGACCGTGCGCTCCGAGGCCGACAAGCGCGTCGATGAGCGCCCCCATGAAGGTGTCGCCGGCACCGATCGTGTCGGCCACGGTCACCGGCACGCCCGGCACGGTGACGACGTCGTCGCCGCGCACGAGCACGCTGCCGTCCGCGCCCCGGGTGACGACGACCAGGACCGGCCCCGACACCGCCCAGGCGCGGGCCACCTCCACCGGGTCGGCGCCGGGGTGGTACCAGCCGAGGTCCTCGTCGGACGCCTTGACGACGTCGCTGAGTCCCACCAGCCGCTCGACGCGCGGCAACACCTGCGCGACGTCCGGGGTGATCGCCGGGCGCGCGTTGGGGTCGAACGTCACCAGGGCACGCCCGCGGGCCTCGCGCAGCGCGGCCTCGACGGTGGCGGCGCCCGGGTCGAGCACGGTGGCGATCGAGCCGGTGTGCAGGACGGCGACGCCGCCCGTCGCGGTGACCCGGGCGAGGGTCTCGGGCGAGAGGTCCCAGGTGAGATCGAAGTCGTAGCTCGCGGACCCGTCGGCGGCGAGCCGGACGGCGGCGACCGACGTCCGACCCGTGGCCGGCGGCCCCGCCACGACCGTGACGTCCGACGCCTCGAGCCAGTCCCGCGCGGCGGCGCCACGCGCGTCGTCGGCGAGCGTGGTGACGAGCACCGGGCCACGGCCCAGACGTCCCAGCGTCACGGCCACGTTCGCGGGGCTGCCGCCGGGCAGCTCGCGTCCGCCGAGGCCGGCGCCGTCATCGTGGCGTGCCGGCAGTACGTCGACCAGCGTCTCGCCGATCACCACCACGGCCCCCGTCGGCGACCGGTCCCCGCGCCCGCTCATGCCGGCGTCCGCCGGCCCTCGGGGCCCTTCGGCGAAGGGTCGAGCAGCCCCGCCCGTAGCGCGCGGGCGAGGGTGGGCGCGAGCGGCAGTCGCGGCAGCAGCGTGGCCTGCACCGCGTGGTAGATGTCGGGTTTGCCGGACCACACGGTCGTGGCGGGCCGGTTGTCCGGGTCGAGCTCGTGCCACCACGAGCCGCCGGCGTGGTCGAGCAGGTGCCGTTCGGCATAGTCCCACCAGGCGGCGTAGCGGTCGGCGTAGCGCCGCTCGCCGGTGCGCCGGTGCAGCGCCGCCGCGGCGGCGATCGCCTCGGCCACCACCCAGTGCATCCGCTGGCGCACCACCGGCGTGCCGTCCCAGTCGGTGGTGTAGACGAAGCCCTCCGCGCCGTCGGCCGCCCAGCCGTCGTCGACGGCACGGTCGAACAGGCGCACCGCCACCGCCGCGAGGGCGGGATCCGCGCCGAGCGCGGCCTCGACGTGCAACAGCAGCCGGGACCACTCCAGAGCATGTCCGGGGGTGGCGCCGTACGGCTTGAAGGGGTCGTCCGGCCGGGTGCGGTTGAGGTCGAGATCCGGGGTCCAGTCCGGTCCGAAGTGTTCCGGCAGGCGCCCGTCGTGGGCGGCGGCGAGGTCGACGACGAACCGTGCCGACCGCGCGGCCCGGTCCCGCCAGCCGGCCGCTCCCCCGCCGGCGACGGGCGCGCCCGGGTCGTCGAGCACCTCGACCACGTCGGCCACGGCGAGCAGCGCCTCGACGGAGTGCATCGTGGCATTGAGGCCGCGGTAGTCGTCGGGCCGGGTGAAGTCGGCGTCCCAGGTGTCCACCGGACGACCGGCGTCGTCGTCCCAGAACCACCGGAGGTAGACGTCGGCGGCGTCGGCGAGTAGCGCGGCGCCGCCGGGCCGGCCAGCGGGCGCCGCGGACGACGCGGCGAGCAGCACGAAGGCGTGGTCGTAGCAAGACTTGCCGGCGGCGCGGTCGGGGACGCCGTCGGGGCCGAGCCCGTGGAACCACCCACCGCGTTCGGCGTCGCGCAGCCGGCCGGTCAGGGCCTTCAGCGCGGCGTCGGCGACGGTGGCGCTGCCGGGCACACCGAGCAGCACGCCGAGCGAGTACGCGTGCGTGGTGCGGGCGGTGATCCAGGTGAGCACGCCGTGTGCCGGATCCGGCTCACCACTGGCGTCCAGGTACGCGGCCCCGCCGTCGGGCAGCGCGGACCGCGCGCCGAAGGCGAGCAGCCGGCGGCACTCGGCGGCCAACCAGGCGTGGTGGGCGGGCAGGGCGAGCAGATCCACGGGGCCGGCCGGAGTGGCGGTCATGCAAGGGTCCTCTCTGCCGGGTCCAGGAGGGTGTTCTCCCCCGCGCGCAGGGCCCCGCGCACGTCCCAGCGGCAGGAACGGTGCGTGTTCCGCGTCCGCCCCACCAGGTCGCCGTTGAACTCCACGGTTGCCACCGTATCCAGCCCGTACGCCACGGGGTCGTGACGCGCCGGGGCGCCGTCGGATCAGGTGAACGTCGTCGAGGAACGCTCCGGTGTGTCGCCGACCCACTGCTGCGCGGCCTCGTCGGCGCCGTCGAACGGGTCGTCGATCAGACCGGCACGCCGCAGGTCCAGGTGCGCCTCGCCGGTCAGCACGTCGCGTCTGTCGATGAGGACGACTTCGATGCCTTCGCGGATCGTCATCCGGGAGCGGGATGACGATCCGCGAGCGGGATGAACACCCCGTCGATGTCGGTGATCTGGCGATGTCGGTCCTTTACACGTTCGGTCGATCGTGGCTGGATGGATCGGTGACCGATGGGTTCGACGAATCCGTCAGCGGCATGATGCGCGCTGTCGAGGCCAACTGGGACGCCAGGACACCGGTCCACGTGGCCAGCGAGTTCTACGACGTCGGCAGGCGGGACGCCGAGTTCTGGTTCGCCGAGTTCGAGTGGGCCGACCTGGGTGACGTGTCGGGCCGGGACGTGCTGCACCTGCAGTGCCACCTCGGCACCGAGACGGCGGCGTTCGCCCGGCGCGGGGCCCGCGCGGTCGGTCTGGACATCTCCGGCACGGCCGTGCGGGCAGCCCGCCGGATCGCCGCCGAAGCCGGGCTTGACATCGAGTACGTACAGGCCAATGTCTTCGATGCCGTGCGGGCCGTTTCCGGTCGCCGGTTCGATGTCGTCTACACCGGCAGGGGTGCTCTGGTCTACCTGCCGGACCTGGACCGTTGGGCACGCGTGGTCGCCGAACTGCTGCGACCCGGCGGAACCGTGTACGTGATGGAGTTTCACCCGCTGCTGGCCTCGCTCGGCCTGGTTCCGGCCCCGGACGAGGGCACCGATCTGACGCTCCGGCACGACTGTCTGGGCGGGCGCGGCCCCCGCCGGCTGGACTCCACCCACAGCTACACCGACGGGCCACCACTGGACGGCTCCACCGTGAGTTACGAGTGGTCGCACGGCCTCGGTGAACTGGTCACCGCGCTGGTCGGCGCCGGCCTGCGGGTGACCGCGCTGCGGGAGACCGACGAGGTGCCGTGGCAGCGCTGGCGCCGAATGACCACCACCGAACGCGGTTGGTGGCGACTGCCCGCCGACGAGCCGCGAATCCCGCTGATGTACGGCCTGCGAGCCACCGCTCCCGCCGGCTGACCCACGCCACCGCCGTCCGCGATCGGGACCTTCCGGTGGACGATGAGCATGGCCCGACCTCCGTCCGGGCCGATATCACGCGGCGTAACTGTTCTGACGGGTACGCCTCGGGTCGGGGCGACCCCGTCGACGTGCCCCATCGATAGTGATGATGATGTGCTGTACTGCCCGGCATGAGGCAGCGGGTGGGTCTGGTCATCGGTGTGGTGGCGCTGCTGGTAGGGGTGGGCGGTCTGGCCGGCCGGTGGTGGTGGCGCAGCCTTTCGCCGTACGGGCCGGAGGTGTTGGCCGCGACCGCGACCCTCGATCTGGCCGACCAGGCGACCGCGGACGCCGCGTTCAGCCCGAGCAATGTGGAGCAGGCAGGCGACGGCGACCAGATCTTCCTCTGCCGGGTGTCCTGGAAACGTCCACCCGATCCTCGGGTGGACGGCTCGTTCCGGATCGTGGTGCTCGACAAACGCACCCGCCGTATGCCTGGATTCATCACCGCGAGGTCGGCACGGCCGGACGATGTCGGCTCCGGTTCGGACGAGGCGCTGGACCGGGCCGAGAAGCGCTATCCCTGGCTACAGGGCATCGGTACGCGCGAAGTCGACGGCGGAGCCTTGACCACCGGCAGTGCCGTCATGGTGTACTCGGTCGATGCGTCACCCGTGACAGTCGCCTTCGTGCTGCACCCGCGACGTCCGGATACGCCACCCGAGCGAGCCGTCGCCACCGCGCCCGCCGCGGTCGGCAACCTGCTGGTCGCCCTGATCAGCGTCGGACCGGGCGGTCAGGTCCACTGGGCCCAGCGTCTGCTGAACTGATGTCCTGCCACCGGAGCGCCGGCCAGAATCGTTCGTGGTGTGGTCCCCGCTGAGGCTTCGCAGAACGTACGGCCAGCGCCAGCACGCGCAGCACCGGGTGGCGCAGCACTTAAGTCACGCCGTCCCGAATCTGCCCGGCGAGCCGGGAGCGACCGGCGGTGGCGGTTCGCACGTCGGTCGCGCGGATCCCGGGTCAGGTACGCGGCGGACCCCGCCCCGATCACGCACCCGCTCCCGGTGTCGCCGGACACCCTCCCGGTTGCCACAGGCGGGCGAGCAGAAACGCTGCCTCCCGGTCCGGCTGAAGTCGGCGTACGCGGTGGTGCAGCCCTGCGCGGCGCAGCGGCCCAGGCGGTGCATTCCCCGGCCGGAAAGGTGCAGCGCCGTCGCGACGCAGATCAGCGTACGCAGCATCGAGGCCAGGGAAACGCCGGATTCGCGGTAGTGCAGATGCCAGCCTTCGCCCGCGTGGTTGGTCAGCCTCGGGTAGGCCGACGCGTCGCGCAACAGGTCGTTGAGCAGGCCCGCCCGGAGCTCAGGGGCGGGGGCGTCCACCACGGCCAGCCAGTCACCGAGGAACGTCCGGGTGTGTTGCAGATCGTCTTGGCCGTACGGCATGTCGACGACCAGGCCGGCGCCCCGGCAGCGGCCCACCAGTTCCCGCGCTGTTGATGGCGGATCGTTCGCCAGGGTGATCGCCAACCGGAGGGCATCCTCACCGTAAGGGTTGAGACGCATAAAGGTATTACAGCAACATGGCGACCATGGCACCAGCCGCCTCACGCGGCCATCCTCGTCGAGGTCCGCAACGCCCCACCACACCGACCCGGGTACGGCAGCCCGGCACGAGAGGTTGACGAGAACGTGCACCTGGATCTGCAGACCGTGCTCCTGCTCCTGGCCGTCGCCACCGCCGCGGGTTGGGTGGACGCGGTCGTCGGCGGCGGCGGGTTGATCCTGCTACCAGCCATCATGCTCGGCTTCCCGAACCTCTCCCCCGCTACCGCCATCGGCACCAACAAGCTGGCCGCGATCACCGGAACCTCTTCGGCGGCCATCTCGTACGCCCGTCGTACGAAGATCGACTGGCGGATCACCGGCCCGGCGGCCGCTGTCGCGGCGTGTTTCTCGGGGCTGGGTGCACTGACCGCGGCCAGCATCCCGGCGAACTCGTTTCGCCCGGTGACGATGGGGCTGCTCCTGCTCGTCCTGGCCTTCGTGGTGCTGCGCCCGTCGTTCGGCACCATCACCGAGGAGCGCGAGGTGACCACGCGACGTCGCATCGCCGCGCTGCTGCTGGCCGGGGTGGTGATCGGCTTCTATGACGGCGCGTTCGGACCGGGCACCGGCACCTTCCTGATCATCTCGTTCACCGCCCTGCTGAGCATGGACTTCGTCGGTAGCTCCGCGATGGCCAAGTTCGTCAACGTCGGTACGAACTTCGGTGCGCTGGTCGTCTTCGGCACGGGTGGTCACATCCTGTGGCACCTGGGCCTGGCCATGGCGATCGGCAACATCGTCGGGGCTCGGCTCGGCGCGCGTACGGCGCTGCGACGCGGTGCCGGCTTCGTCCGCGCGGTGCTGGTGGTGGCCGTGGTCGGTATGGTCATCCGCCTGGGCTTCCAGTATTTCTGACCGGTTCAGGCCGGCACGAATGATCCCTCTCGCTGATTGGACAGCCCGTGTGGACACGGTTCTCCGGCAGGCCGGAGAACGACTCCAGGGCGGCGTTGTCACCGGCCGCACCCGCCCCATGGAAACCGATCGTCCGGTGGCAGCCGGGGCGCGGACGGTCTTCCGGCCACGAAACTGCGAGCCACGGTCGATGTTCCGCAGACAACCGGTTCGGGTCTCCTCACGGGCCATCCGCATGACGTCATCACGGGACTCTCGGGGATAGGGCTTGGGCACAACGACATCGCTTCAGCCTGTTCCCGGGGCAAGCCAGCTCAGCTGTCACCTACCGGTGTGTCAGACCCGTGGTCCGGATCCTCGCGTACCTCTTTTCCGGTCACTCGCGAGTCCCCGCCGCGATGTTCGGGCCTGGCCCGCCGGGTCAGCGCGGCCGGACCATCCACAGTGAGGCGGACGGCCGGCAGGGTCAGGTGCCGGCGGTGCCGCCGGCACGACCAGGGCCGGCGCCCACCCAGGGGCGTGCTGGCCGGGCCGAGGTCAGCGGGCATTTGCCGTGCTCGAACTCAGTAGACGGTTTTGGAATGGCCGCATCCCTCGACGAGAAGAGCCGGACCCAGATGTCACTTATCCAGAACATTTCGCCATTTGTAAATAGTGATGCGTCCGGCATGGAGTATCGGGACTCGCCGGACGCTGGATGCGCGACATTTCATCGACATGAACGAGGCTGGACACTCGCTGTGATGGTCTTGACGACCCTCGTGACATAGACCAAACTCTTTGAAGACCGCGCACGTCCCGGTCACTGAGCAGCACCGAGACGCGGCGCGCGACCAAACGGGGAAAGAGGCGTTCGACATCACGGCACGGGTGGACGGGTCCCGTCGTCGTCATGCCGCGCATATCAGATGCTGGCATGTCAGTCGACACCTCAATCCCATTGGCCGGCAGAACCATTTCTGCCACGACATATGGGAGTCGTGCATGTCGGTGCGCACTATGCACACCCAGTCCATTTCCAGCCCTCCGTCCGTCGACGTCCCAGCGGCGCTGGCGTCGGACGGATTCGCTGTTCTCGGCCCGGTCGACGGCGTTGACCGCGCCGCCACCATGCTCGGCCAGTTCGGCGTGCTGGTCGGTCAGTACGACGGCAACCTGACCCATGAGGTGACCTACCGTCCCGGCAACGAGGGGCGGGCCTACTCCCAGAGCGTCAACACGATCCGCGCGCACACCGAGGCGCCCGGCTGGCGTCCCAGCCCGAAATACCTTGCGCTGTACTGTCACCGCCAAGCCCGCTGCGGCGGCGGCCACACCGACCTGCTCGACATCGAGGCGCTGCTGCCGCTGCTGACCGACGCCGAGCGCGCACTGCTGACCGACGCCGAGCTCGACTTTCCCGCACCGGCGCACGCCACCGACGGGGCCGGACCCGTGCGCGGCCCGATGCTGTCGGGTGGCACCGCCGGACCGCGCGTGCTGCGCTTCAGCTACAACCTGCTGACCACGGGGGAATACGACCCGCCGCTGGACAGCCGGCCGGACCCCGGGCGGTTGCCGCTCGGCGAGGCCGGCGCCGCCCTGGCCACCCGGGTCAGCGAACTGTTCGCCGAGCACCGGATCAGCGTCCTCATCCCGGAACACGCCGTGCTCATCTGGGACAACCGGCGGATGCTGCACGCGCGGTCGCGGTACACCGACACGGGCCGCCATCTGACCCGTTTCTGGCTCAACGAGCTGGACGCTGCGTGAGCATCCCGGGGCTGCCGTCCTACGACCCGGCCGACCCGGCCGAGAGCGCCGTCATCGCGCGACTGGCCGGCAACTGGCCGCGCCGGGCCACCGTGAAGCGGGACGAGCCCGACCTCGACGAGCTGTTCGACGCGCAGCGGCCCGACTACCCCGAGGTCATCGTGCCCTTCCGCGACCACGACGTGTGGCTCGCCCTGCCCGACGCCACCCGCTCGACGCTGCTGAGCTGGGCGTGGGTGGCCTACAACCGGCACACTGTGCTCGCCGAGCAGCGCGTGGCCAATCCGGCGTTCGCCCTCGTGATGGAGGGTGAGTTCCCGGGGCTCGGCGGCGAGTCGATGCAGATCGCGCTGGCCCAGGCGATGGTCGACGAGCAGTACCACACCCTCATGCACATCAACGCCAGCGCCGTCACCCGCCGACACCGGGGCTTGGCGTTTCCCGACTCGGCGCTGCCCGAGTCGCACACCGCCCGGGTGCACCAGCGGTTGCGCGACGCCGCGCCCGAGCGGTGGCAGCGCAGCCTCACGACACTGGCGTTCGCCACGGTTTCGGAGATCTCCATCAACGCGTACCTGGACCTGCTCGCCGACGATCAGGACATCCAGGTGATCAACTCGACCACGGCCAAGTTGCACAACCGCGACGAGTACTGCCATGCGTCGATTTCCGACGAGCTGGCGAAGATCGTGTACGACACGCTGGACGCTCCGCGACGCCGGTACTTCCTCGACGCACTGGTCGCCGGTCTCGACGCCTTCGTGGCCACGGACTACACGACCTGGGAACAGATCCTGGAGCTGGAGCAGGTGCCGGGCCGCGACCGGATGGTGGCCGAGGTTCGTGACGACCGGTCCCGGGCCAGGCTCGTACGCGACTACACCGGTCTGCACTCGCTCCTGTCGGACCTGGATGTCCTCGACGAGGTGGACTTCGACTGGTCCAGGGCGGTGGTCCACCCGTGACAGGCACCGTGCGGACGCCCGCGCTGCGAAGCGTCTCCGGACAGCGGCTCGCCGCCCTGGTCGCGGACCGCACGGGCGATGCCGGTCTGGCCCGCGACGCGGACGTCGTGTCCCGCGTCCTGCCGTTCAAGGTGAGTTCCTACGTCGTGGACCACCTCATCGACTGGGACCTGGCCGCCGACGACCCGATGTACCGGCTCGCCATACCGCACCGCGACATGCTCGACCCGGCGGACTACGCGCAGGTCGCCGCGGCGCTGGACAGCGGCGACGCCCAGGCGCTGCGGATCACCGCCGACAAGGTGCGCGACCGGCTCAACCCGCACCCCGGCGACCAGTTGACCCGCAACGTACCCAGCGACGACGAGCTTGACGCCTGGGGCCTCCAGCACAAGTACGCCGAGACGGTTCTCGTCTTTCCCCGGCAGGGACAGACCTGTCACAGCTACTGCGGATACTGTTTCCGCTGGGCGCAGTTCGTCGACCGGGCGGACCTGAAGCTCGCGGTGTCCGGGCCGCAGGTGATGACCGAATACCTGAGGCGCCACCGGACGGTCACCGACGTGCTGCTCACCGGGGGCGACCCGCTGGTCATGCGCACCGACCTGCTCGCGCAGTACGTGGAGCCGCTGCTCACCGACGAACTCGACCACGTGCGGACGGTTCGCATCGGCACCAAGGCGCTGTCGTTCTGGCCGTACCGGGTGCTGCCCGGTCCGGACGGCGACGCGCTGCTGCGGCTGCTGGAACGGGCGGTCGCCGCCGGCCGGCACGTGGCCCTCATGCTGCACTTCTCGCACCCGCGCGAGCTGAGCACCGAGCCGGTGCGGCAGGCGCTGCGGCGCCTCGCCGGCACGGGGGCCGTGCTGCGCGCGCAGGCCCCGCTGGTACGCCACGTCAACGACGAGCCCGCGACCTGGGCCACGATGTGGCGGGAGCAGGTCCAGCACGGCATCGTGCCCTACTACATGTTCGTGGAGCGGGACACCGGTGCCCGCCGCTACTTCGGCGTGTCGCTCGCCCGGGCCGTCGAGGTGTACCGCGAGGCGGTGCGCCAGGTGTCCGGCCTCGCCCGCACCTCGCGCGGCCCGGTGATGTCCGCGTCACCGGGCAAGGTCTGCGTCGACGGGGTCGCCACGCTGCCGTCCGGGCCGGCCTTCGCGCTGCGTTACCTGCAGGCCCGGGATCCTGACCTGGTCGGTCGGCCGTTCTTCGCCCGCTTCGACCCACTCGCCGAGTGGTGGGACGAGTTGCGCCCGTACGGGCCGGCCGACGCGCCGTTCTTCGGGCCGGCCGACTGATGCGCCTCGACCTGCACCTGGTCCGCATGGTCGACCGGGAGGTCTGGCGCTGCGCCCGGGAAGAGATTCCCGAGCACCATGCCGTCCTCGTCCAGCTGACCGTGGACGGATGCGCCGGCTGGGGTGAGGCCTCGGCGTTCATGACGCGGACGTACCGTTCGGACGTCGCGCACGTCGTCGACCGGCTACGACAGGTCGAGCCGATCCTGCGGGACGCCGACCCGGCTGCGCCGGAGGGCCTGTACCGGCGCCTGCGGCCGGTGCTGCGCGACTGCCCGTTCGCACTGGCCGCGCTCGACGTCGCCGCGCACGATCTGTCGGCGCGGCTCGCCGGCCGGCCGCTCCACGCGCATCTGGGGCTGCCCTCGCCACAGGGACGTCCGTCGGGCTACAGCATCGGCCTCGCGCCGTTGCCGGAGATGGTGGCGAAGCTGCGCGCCGTGCCGGGCTGGGGCCTGTACAAGGTGAAGCTGGCCCGGGCCGACGACCTCGACGTGCTGCGGGCGCTGCGCGAGCACACCACCGCGCCGTTCTGGGTCGACGGCAACGCCTGCTGGGAGCCAGCCGCGCTGTTCGCGGTTCTGGACCAGCTGCCGCAACTCGGCGTGGTCGCCGTGGAGCAACCGTTCGCCGTGACCGATGTCGCGGCGCACCGCGAGGCGCGCCACCGCAGCCCGGTGCCCGTCTTCGCCGACGAGTCCGTCACCGGTCCGGCCGACCTGGACCGCGCCGCCGGACAGTTCGACGGCGTCAACATCAAGGTGCTCAAGGCCGGTGGCCTCACACCGGCCCTGGCGATGCTGGGCCGGTGCCGCGCCGAGGGCCTGGCGACCATGCTCGGCTGCCTGCCCGAGTCATCGGCGGGCGCCAGCGCCACCGCCCAGCTGGCCGGCCTCGCCGACCACCTGGATCTCGACACCGTGGCTCTGCTCGACACCGACACCGGCACCGGGGTGCGGCTGGACGGTCAGGGCCGGGTCCTGCTCGCCGCCGGTCCGGGGACCGGATTCGAGCCCGACCGGGCCGCCGAGGCATGGGTCGTCCGTCCGGTCGCCCCGGAGCGGACCGCGCGGTTGTGGCCCGGTGACGGGCCACCCGGCGACGCCCGCCAGCTGGGCGTCGTGCGCGACGGGGCGGTCGTCGCCGCGCTCGGCGTCGCCGCTCACCCGTCCCCCGACGGCGCTGCCCGCTGGCGACTGTACGGCCCGGTCACCACTGCCACCGCCCGGGAACGTGACTACGCCACCGCGCTGCTCGACCGGGCCGTTCACGACCTCACCGATGGCGTGTGGGCACCCGGGGCCGACGGATCCGTCGAGGTACTGCGGCCCGCCGCCGAGACAGCCGACCCGCACCGGCCCGGTTCCGCCGTGCGCAGCGGGGATCCGGCGTGATCCTCATCCTGGTCAGCCCACGCCAGCACGGCCTCGACCTGACCCGTGCGATCCCCGACGCCCTGCCCCGCTGCCAGGTCCTCACCGGCGGACCGGTCCCCGCCGGCGCCGACAGCGCAGCCGGCCTCACCGCCGTCGCGAACTACGACGAGGAGACGATCGTCGAGACAGCCACCCGACTGGCCCACGGCCGCCACGTCGAGCGGGTCGTCTCCTTCGCCGAGGCCGACGTCCTGCCCGCGGCGCGGCTGCGGGAACGCTGGGACCTGCCCGGCCAGCACCCGGCCAGCGCCGCCGCGTACCGCGACAAGCTGCTGATGCGCCGGCACGCCGCCACGGCCGGGTTGCCCGGCCCCGCGTTCGCCCCGGCGGAGACCGCGACGGACGTGGCGCGGTTCGTCGCCCGGCACGGGCTGCCCGCCGTCGTGAAGCCGCGTCGCGAGTCCGGCAGCGTCGGTGTGCGGATCCTTCGCACGAGCGCCGACGTCGACGGGCTGCCCGCCCGGCTGCCGGAACATCTCGTCGAGGAGTTCGTGACCGGAGAACTGGTGCACGTCGACGGGCTGTGGGCGAACGGCCGCCCGGTGCTGGCCATGCCGGCCCGCTACACCGAACTCGGTTGCCTGGCGCACTGGTCGGATCAGGGCAGCGGCAGCGCGCTGATGGAACGGGAGCACCCGTGGTACGACCCGCTCGTGCGCGAACTGTGGACGGTCGTCGACGCCCTGCCGGCCGCGCCGGAACTCCTGCTGCACGCCGAGTTCTTCGTCACCGGCGGCGGGCGTCCGGTGCTGTGCGAGATCGCGTCGAGGCTGCCGGGGCATCCCATCCCGCCGATGCTCAGCCGGGCCCTGGGCACGCCGCTGCGCGACGCCTGGCTCCGCCTGGCCGCGGGACTGCCGGTCGACCTCGGTACGCTGGCGGCAGCCGCCGACCGGGCGCCCGCGGTCGCCAACTTCGGGCTGCCGCCCAGGCTGGGACGACTCGCCGACCTACCCGATCGGGTGCCCGCGGACTGCGCCGGATGGCTGCACGACCTGACGCCGCTGGCTGTGCCGGGTGAGGTCTGGGACGCCAAGCGCTACGCCGCCCGCAAGTCCGGCGACTTCGTGCTCAGCTGGACGGTCACCGCGCCCGACGCGTCGACGCTCGCCGAACGGCTCGACCGGAGCGCCCGGCGACTCGCCGCCGAGGTGCGCTGGACCGACGAGGGCGGTGCCCGATGAGCGGCGCGCTGCGCTGGGAGCGGATCGAGGTGGGCGAGGCGTGTGACCGGCTGCCGCTGGAGTCCTGGGTGGACCCGACCGGCGACCGGCCGGTCTGGTCGCATCCGCGGTTCCGCCGCGCGTCGGTCGTCGCCGCGCCGCAGTCCGCGTCGATGCTCGTCGCTCACCGCGGGGGCGTACCCGTGCTGGCCGCCCCGCTGGTCGCCAGCGAGACCGCCGGCGGTCTGCTGTTCTACGACATCCCCGCGATGATCGGCGACGAGCGGGCGTTCGGCGAGATCGTCGACGGCGCCCCCTCGGACGATGGTGCCCTTGCCGCCGCCAGGGCCGGTGCGTATCCGAGTCTGGCCGTCGCGAGCCACGGGGCGTACCACGGCATCCTCGTCGATCCGACGCTCGACCGTGCGGAGCGCGAACGGGTATGTTCCGCGCTGCTCGGCGGGCTGGCCGGCGTCGCCGCTGACGGTGGGTACGCCAGCCACGGTGTGCTCTACGCGACCCCCGCCCTTGCCCGGCTGCTCGACCCGCCCCCGGGTGACGCCCTCGGCCCGCCCCCGGGTGACGCCCTCGACCCGTCCCCGGGCGGTGCCGGGCCACGCACGGCCGTGCTGGGCGCCGAGGCGGTCCTGGAGACCAACGGCGCGGACTGGTCCCAGTACCTGGCCGAACTGTCTGGCCGGCGGCGGGGCATGGTGCTGCGCGAGCGCCGGGCGTTCGCGGCCGGCTCGACGGTCATCGAGACCGCCGAGGGCCCCGACGCCCTCGGCGACGATCTCGTGGAACTGCGGGCGGCGCTGCGGGAACGGTACGGGCTGCCGGGCTGGCGCGCGCAGAGCCGGGCCGAGTTCGAAGCGCTCGCCCGCTGGTGCGGCCCCCGGATGGTCGTCAACCGCGCGGTGCTGGACGGCGTCGTGATCGGGTTCGCGGTCTTCCTGCGGGACGGCGCCAACCTGTACGCGCGGACCGTGGGATTCGACTACGACCGGCTCGACCCGCGGGACCACTGCTACTTCAACGTCCTGTTCTACGCCACCCTGGAGTGGGCCCTGCCCCGCGGTGTACGCCGCCTGGAGTACGGCCTGACGGCCTATCCGGCCAAACGCACCCGCGGCTGCCGCTTCCTGCCCCGGTTCGGCGTATTCGGGCTGCCGGACGGCGACCGCGTGCTGGCCCCCGCCCTGGCGGAACAGGACCGATCCGAACGGCTGCGGCTGGACCGGGAGTGCGGGCCGGCGCTGCACCGCCCCGCGGGATGGGAGCGAACGGCATGGACGTGACGGCCGGCGACGTCTGGATCGACGGGGTGGTCGTTCCGGGTGACCAGGCGACCGTGCACATCATGACGCCGAGCCTGCACTACGGCTGGGGCGCCTACGAGGGGATCCGCTTCTACCCGTCGCAGGTGCCCGGTGCCGAGGGACCGGCCGCGTTCCGGTTGGACGCCCACCTGCGCCGGCTGCGCGCCTCGGCCCGCGCGCTCGGCATGACCGTCCCCTACACCGACGAGGCCCTCACCGAGACCTGCGCCGATCTGGTGCTCCGGTCGGGTCTGAGCTGCGGGTACCTCAGACCGCTGGTGTACCTGCAGCCGGGAGCGATGTCGGTCGCCGCCCAGCTCGACCGGGTCAGCGTGGCCATCGGCTGCTGGGCCTGGTCGGGCTACCTGCCCGACGCCGGCTCCGGCATCGGCGTGCGGACCAGCGGCTGGGTACGCAGCGGCCCGGCCCAACTGCCGCCGAGCGTCAAGTCCACCGGGGGGTACCTCAACCCGTCCCTGGCCCGGCTCGAGGCGGTCCGCAGCGGCGACCACGAGGCGATCATGCTGAACGCGGCGGGCCGCGTGGCGGAGGCCTCGGCGGCCAACGTCTTCGCCGTCCTCGACGGTGTCCTGGTGACGCCGCCCGCCGAGGAGGGCATCCTGCCGGGGATCACCCGGGCCACCCTCCTGGACCTCGCCGCCGACCTCGGCATCCCGGCCCGGCAACGCCCGCTCGCCCCGGCGGAGCTGCGCGTCGCGGAGGAGGTGCTGCTGGCCGGGACGGCGATGGAGGTGGTGGCCGTGGTACGCCTGGACGGGCTGCCGGTCGGGTCCGGGCTACCAGGTCCGGTGTTCAGGACGCTGCGTACCGCCTTCGACGACGCGGTCACCGGGCGGGCGGCCGACCGGCGCAGCTGGCTCAGGCCCATGACGCGCGGCGAGGGCCGGTGCGTGACGCGGGGTGCGGGCCGATGACCGACGTTCAGGAGCTGGTGCGGGCCCGGATCGCGGAGGCGGCGCAGGAGCCGGATCCGGTACTGCGGGCGATGCGCGAGGAGCCGCTCAGCGAGTTGGTCGTCGAGATCACCGGAATCGAGACGGCCCACCAACGGCTGCCAGGTGTCCCGCTACTGCTCGGGGCGGCGCTGGCGGCGCTGGCGGCGGACCTGCGGGTGCGGCTGTGCGCGGCCCCACCGGCGGAGGCATCCCGCCGTGCCGCGCCCGCGCTCCGGGCGCTGCTGCAACCGACGCTGTTCGCCGCGGCGGTCGACGCCGCCGAGCGCATCCTGCCGCCGGACCTCGGCGGGCGGCTGGCCGAACCGGCCGCAACGGTGCGCTCGGACGCCGCCGCCCTGCGCCGCGTGTACGCCGAGGAATGGCGCGACCGCCCGCTGCTGGAGGCCGCCGCGGGCGGTGACGAGCTGGTCTGCCGGGTGGCCCGGCTGTTCGTGGGAGCCGCGCTCGTGGCCGCCGCGGCACACCCGGAACCGCCGGCCGCGGGCGACGATGATGCGGCCGAAACGGCTGACCTGGCCGTCACCACGGCCCGCCGGTTCGCGTGGCGGTGGCTGCGCACCCCGGTCCCGGAGGCCGGCGGCGAGTCGCACCGCCGCCGTACGGTGGCGGTGCTGGCGCGGTGGAGCGCGGGCCGCCGATGAGTGCCCGGCAGCGCATCCTTCCCCGCGACCGGGGAGCCCGGCTGCTCGCCGGGGCCGCGTTCATCGACTCCGTCGGCACCGGGCTCTTCCTCGCGCTGCTACCGGTCTTCGTGGTACGCCACCTGCATCTTCCCGTCCCCGAGGTGGGCCTCGGGATGGGCGCGGCCGGGCTGCTCGGGCTGGCCGCGCCACTGCCCGCCGGGTACCTCGCCGACCGGTTCGGGGCGGGCGCCGTGTGGAGCGTGGCGTTGCTCGCCCGCGCCGCCTGCTACGGCTGTTTCCTCGTGGTCGGTTCGTTCACACAGTTCGCCGTCACCCTCTGCCTGTGCGGCCTGCTCGATCAGGCCAGCGGCACGGCACAGCAGGCGTACGTGGTCGGTTACGCCACCGCGGACCAGCGGGGCGAGACGATGGCCGCGGTGCGAGCGGTCCGCAATATCGGTCTGAGCGTCGGCCTGTTCGGCGCCGGCGCGCTCATCGCGGTCGGCAGCCGGGGCGTGTTCCTGGCTGGCTTCGCGTTCAACGCCGTGTCGTACGTGGTGCTCTTCCTGGCGATCCGCCTGCTCGAGCGCAGCCGACCGACCCCGGTACCGCTGCCCACCGCCGTGGCCGAGGAGGGGCCCCAGGTCCACGCCTCGGCCTCACCGCTGCGCAACTCACCGTACCTGCTGTTCTGCGCCGGCAACGCGGTGGTGATGCTGCACGACTCGGTGCTGTTCACCCTGCTGCCGCTGTGGATCGTGTCCCGGCCGGCGCTGCTGGACAGCCTGATCGGCCCGCTCCTGGCGCTGAACACCGGGTGCGCCTTCCTTCTCCAGGTGCCGCTGAGCCGCATGGTGGTGAGCATCGACGCGGCCAGGCGGGCCGCCCGCTACGCCGCCGCGCCCCTGCTGGCCGCCTGCGCGCTCTTCGCCACCGCCGAGCACGTCCCGGCCGGGCCGGCCACCGGCCTGGTGATCGTGGTGGTGATCATGCTGGCACTGGGCGACAACCTGCACGCCGTCGCCGCGTTCGAACTGGCGCACCGGCTGGCACCGCGCCGGTCGTCCGGCCGGTACCTCGGGGTGTTCAACCTCGGCAACTTCGCACAGCTCGCCTTCGGCCCGCCGGTCATGACGGGGCTGGTGCTGCGGGGCCCGCTCGGCTGGTTCGGCCTTGGTGCGGCCTTCACCGCCGGGTTCGCGGCCATGCTGGCGGGTGCGCGCTCCGCCGACCGGCCGCCGGAACGCCAGGAAACACCCGGCCTTCCAGCCGCGTCGAGCCGCGCCTCGCCCGGCGCGTCCAGCCCGACCGGGCCGCCCAGCGCGTCCAGCGCGCTCCCGTCGTGAAGCGGTACGCCCGGTGGCTGAACGTCCCCGGGTACCGGCCGGACGACCGGCGCGGTGCCTCGGCGCCACCCTGATGCGGTGGGCCATCGACGAAGCCCACGAAAGCGGTTGCCAACTCACGCAACTCACCTCCGAACCTGGGTTTCGGTGGCGCGGGCGGACTGGACACCCGCGACGGCCGCCGTGAGCAGCATGAGGGCCGCCGCCGTCCACAGGCCCCCGGTCGGAGAGGCCGCTGTCTGCACAGCGGTCACCACCGCGACGCCGATCGCGGATCCGGCTTGCTGGCTGGTCGTCACCGTGCCCGACGCGGTGGCTTGCTGCCGCGGGTCCGCGGCGGTGCTGGCCAGCAGCGTGGCGGCCGGATACACCGCGGCAATCCCCGCGCCAACCAGCACGCACGCCACCGGCAGCGACCACCCGCCGTACGGGCTCAGCGCGGTGACGTACAGCAGATGACCGGCCACGAGCAGCACGATCCCGGCCCGGAGAACGCGCACGGTGGAGGTGCGGCTCACCGCGCGGGCGGCCAGGGGCGAGAGCAGGCCGACGGCCAGTCCTTGCGGCAGGAACGCCACGCCGACGGCGAGCGCCGTGTAACCGCGGTGTTCCTGCAACCCGTTGCCGATGAGGAGCATCGCGCCCGAGATCGCCGCGAAGGAGCCGCCGAGCGCGACGCAGGCGACCGTCAGACCACGCCTCCGCAACAGGGCGAGCGGCACCAGCGGGTTCCCGCTGGCGGACTGGGCGAGCAGCGCCGCACCGACGACGGCGGTACCCGCAGCGGTGACCAGGACACCGGTCAGCGGGTGTACGCCGATGCTGCCCACGCCGTACACGAAGACGACGAGTCCGAGCGTGAGGGCCGTCGCCGCGGCCCACGGCATCGGCCCGGCCTGACGGGGAGTGTCACCGAGGCACCGCCGCGCGAGCAGGACGATGATGAGGGCGAGCGGAGCGTAGAGGGCGAAGCCGGCGCGCCAGCCGAGGAACTGGGTGAGCAGACCTCCCGCGACCACTCCGAGGGAGAACCCGACCGCGCCCATGGTGCTCAACACACCGAGCGCCCGGTTACGGGCCGGCCCCTCGGAAAAGCTGTGGACGATCAGCGCGACCGCGGCGGGTGCGGTCAGCGCCGCCCCGCAACCCTGGCCCAGCCGGGCGGTCGTCAGCTCGGTGAGGTTCTGCGCCGCCGCGGCGGCGAGCGACGCCACACCGAACACCGTGACACCGGTCAGGAAGAGGCGGCGGGAACCCCAGCGGTCGGCGCACCGGCCGCCGAACAGCAGCAGGCCGGCGTACCCGGCGAGAAATGCCCCGACCACGACCTGGAGGCCAACCGCGGTCAGGCCGAGATCGCGCTGGACGAGGGCGGCCTGCACGTTGATGGAGGCCAGGCTCATCCCCTCGAACAGCAGGGCGGTGCACAGCACCAGGAGCCGGGCCCAGCCGGCCACGCCGAATTCGGTGTCGCTCCTGGCGCTCGTGATCACCATTGCGCGTTCTCCTTCTGCGGCACCGGCTCGAGCAGGGTCCGGCCCGCCCGATAGGCGTCCCACAGGTCCTCGCTCTCGACCGAGACCGTCGCGAGCCGCCGCAGGGCCGCGGTGGCGTTGACCGCCACGCTGTGCGGCAGGTGCGCGAACAGTGGGATGTCGGAGGCGGAGTCGCCGTACGCCACGCACCGCCCCGGCGGGCAGCCGTGTCGAGCCAGCGCGTCGTCCACGATGGTCACCTTGTCGGTCGGGGTGAGGATCGCGGACGGCTCCGGCAACGTCCGCAGCGGCAGGGCCGGGAAGCGGGACGCGTGCACCTCGTCGATGCCCTCACCGAGCAGCAGATCGGCGAAGAAGTTCGGCGACATCGTGATGACCATGGCCCGCTCGCCTCGGCGGCGGATGTCGGCCGTCACCCGCCCGATGCCCGCGATCCAGGGTGACCCCTCGAAGAGGGCGACGAGGCTCCCCGGGTCGAGTCCCCGGTAGAGCTCGTACGCGGCCACCGCGAACTCGTACGTCGTCAGCCCGCCGGCGGTGAACGTCTGTTCGAGTTCGAGCAGCTCCGGCACCCGGCCCAGCGCCTTGGCGATCTCCAGGGAGGCGGTTGTGTCCCGCAGGAGCGTGCCGTCCATGTCGAAGACGTGCAGCACCGTCATGGGCTGTCCTCCGGGACGATCCGGTGGACCGACCAGCCGGACGGCGCGGGTCGCCCGGCCCAGACCGCGAGCAGGGCCTCGCTGGCGGGGAACAGGGGGGTGGACGGAGTGGACAGCGACCGCCACTCCCACCGATCGAAGACGTGGCTCTCGCGTACCTGCGGGTTCCCGCCGGTGTAGCGGGCCGCGACTCCCGCCGTCACGCCGCCGTGGACGTGGTCGACGAGCACCGCGAAGACCCGCGGCCCGGCCGCCACGAGCCCCGCCTCCTCCTCGGTCTCACGCACCGCAGCCTGGGCGAAGTCCTCACCGATCTCGAGATGACCACCGGGCAGGCACCAACTGGGCTGCTCGCCCCGCTTGATGCGATGCCCGAGCAGCACCGCGCCGTCCGGGCGCAGCAGTACGGTGCCGACGCCGACGTGTGGACGGGAACGGGTCATCGCGCGGTGAGGTCGGCCAGGGCGGACGAGGCCGCGTAGTGTCCACTGATCATGGCAGCCACGATGCCACGGAAGAGTCCGCAGGCATCGCCGGCCACCCAGGCCGGCGCGTCGAGCAGGCGCAGGTCGCCGTCGACCCTGGGATACCACCCGACGCCCTCCAGTGTCGGGCCGATCAGTCGAGTGCCCGGCTCGTCGAGTTCAGCGAACTCGGCGCGTAGCCGGTGCAGCCCTCGGGTCATGAACGACCGCAGGACCGGTCCGTAGATGTCGTCGAAGACCCGCGTCACGGCGGCGTCGCCGGCGAGCAGCGCCGCCATGTCCACCTCGAAGTAGGACTCTTCGTCGGACATCGCGGCCAACGCCGGGGCGAGCGCCTCCGAGGCGATCCGCTCATCAAGGATGCGGGTGTTGAAGCCGACGTTCGACCGGCCCGTCGGCGGGCAGTCGGAACGTCCCGAGACCGTCCAGAGTCCCTGGGTCTCGGTCAGCACGGCCTCGCCCTGGCGGCAGGCGCAGAACGTTCGCCACTCGACGTCGCCGCTCGGGTCCCGCAGCCGCAGCTTGGGGTCGAGCTGACGCATGTTGCGGAAGAAGGCACGGTCGGCCGGCTGCTCGATACGGAAGCCGACCTCGAGTCGCCGGAAGGAGCGGTGGCTGCTCAGCTCGGTGAGCCCGAACGGACCGAACCGGCCGGTCGCCATCACCAGACGGCGCGTCCGTACGGTGGACTCCTGGCCCTTGGTGTCGCGCAGGTTGAGCTGAAAGAGGTCGGTGTCGGGGTGGTGCCGGACGTTGAGCACCTCGTGCTCGGTGATGATCTCCGCATCCGTGGCCGCCACCATGTCCAGGGTCAGCCGTAACCGGGCGTCGAGGGAGAGGTAGTCCGAGGGATAGTCCTTGAGTACCCACTCGCCCGTGCCGATGCTGTAGGCGCCCGGGTGGTCCGGGAACGGTGGGGTACGCAGCCCGGCATCGTTGAGCACCTTGCAGGTCCAGTCGTAGCCGGCCCGTAGCGCCTCGGCGCGCGGCAGCGACCACAGCTCGGTGGCCGAGGGAAAGAACGAGAACTTACCGTCCGAGAACAGGCCGGCGCCGCCGTGTCCCCGGGTCATCTCGACCTCGGCGTTCCGGTCCCGCCGGTCGATCGACTTGCCGGCGTCCACCAGGGCGACCCGTTGGCCGCCGCCGGCCGTCCGGACCGCGGCGGCCAGCCCGGCCGGACCGGCACCCACAATGATCAGATCGTAGTTGGACAATGGTCTCTCCGGGTGTGGTAGCGCGGGACAGCACAGCGACCGCTGACGGGCCGGACACGAAGGCCGGATCGGTACGTGTCGGCGCATGGGCGGGTCCGTGGCGGTGGCGGGTCGGGCAGGCGGTACGTCGGCGGGCCGGTCACCTCGGTGGGTAACGCGACGGCTGATCAGCGGCCGGCACGGGTGGCGACATGTCAAGCCTCAGACCTGCGTCGTGGCGACGCGCACTTCGCGGATGTCGCCGCGGTTGCGCCACCGCTCGGCATAGTCGATGCCGTAGCCGGCGACCCAGTGCACGTCGACGTCGAAGCCGACGTAGCGGGGCTCGACTGTGTGGCCGGAGACGTTGGGCTTGCGCAGCAGGACACACGACTCCACCGAGCGTGGACCCCGGGCCCGCAACTGCGTGGTGAGCCAGCCCAGCGTGCCACCGGTGTCGAGGATGTCCTCGACGACCAGGACCTCGCGGCCGGACAACTCGGTCGTCACGTCCTTGAGCACCTGCCGCTGACCGGCCACGTCGCCGTATCCGTACGTCGAGATGGCGGCCCAGTCCATCGTGACTGGCAGATCGATCGCCCGGACCAGGTCAACGGTGAACATGGCAGCGCCCTTGAGGACTCCCACCACGACCAGGTCGCGGTCCCGGTAGTCCCGGGTGATCTGGGCGCCGAGCAGGGCGACCCGTTCGTTCAGCTGGTGCGGCGTCGCGAGCACCCGACCCAGTTCGGCTTCGGCCATCGTCCCCCCATCCGGCGATCTGCCGGCACGGCACCGTGTCATCCGGCAGCGGCACCTTGGGGCCGGCGTCTCAGACCCTGTGCCGACGTCTTCGGCTGGTTAGGGCACAGTTACGCGAATGGCCGCAAGGAATACGGAGAATGATAGCTGATCATCTATCGCGGTCGCCTCGCATCAGCGCCACTCAACTGAGACCATTGACACACCACATTATGACGATCACCGTTCATCCCCGATGAGCAGCGGATTCGCCTCAGTCACGGTCGGATTCCGGCACCCGGAGCGATTCGGTCGACAATAAAAGGCATTGTGTATAACAAAGGATTACATCCAAGCTTGATTACCTCAGCACTCGGGCGACAACGGTCCGGCCGCTTCATGTGCCGCCTCGACGAAAGCGCGGACCACGGCGGTCACATGACCGGCACGCCAGATCAGGCCCCCGTTCCAGAGGCTGAGCACCGTGAAACGGGATGTGGACCACGTCGGTCGGTTGTACTGCCTGGGCTCCGACCGTCGCGCCGGTTGTCGGGCTCCTGGCCGGAATTAACCTGGTCCTGTACTTCACCGGTGCGGGTCACTGCCCCGGGGCCGGACTGAGGCCGGCCCCGGGGAGGTGGCGGTCAGCTACGCAGGCTCCACCGCTGGTTGGTGCCGCCGTTGCAGGACCACAGGATCAGCTTCGTGCCGTTGGCCGTGCCCGCGCCGTTGGCGTCGAGGCACAGGCCGGACTGCTGACCGGTGATCGAGCCGTTGGAGTTGACGTTCCACTGCTGGTTGGCCTGACCGTTGCAGTCCCAGATGATCACCGTGGTGCCGTTGCTCGTACCGGCGCCGTTCGCGTCCAGGCACTTGTTGCCGTACACCTGCAGCTGCTTGCCCGAGGTGTAGGTGAAGCGCTGGCCCGTGGCACTGCCGCAGTCCCAGAGCTGCACCTGGGTGCCGTTGGTGGTGGTCGAGTTCGGCACGTCCACGCAGCGGTTGGACTGCGCGCCGACGATCTGCTGTCCGTTTGCCGGCGGCGCGGTCGTGGGTGGCGTGCTGGTCGGCGGGGTGGAGGTGGGTGGGGTGGTGGGTCCGTCCGGGCTCAGTGAGGTGATGAATTTCCAGACTTCGGCTTGGGTCCAGGATTTGGCGCCGGGTGCGTAGGGGTCGGCGGAGCCGTCGACGGCGTTGGGGGCGTGGGGTCCGTCGAAGGCGCCCCAGACGACGGGGTAGCCGGGTTGGCAGCCGGTGTACCAGGTGACGATGTGGGTGAGGCTGCCCTGGGGTGGTTCGGGGGGGTTCTGTCGGGTGCAGCCGTTGTTCTGGACGAATCGGTCGCGCATGGATCGTCCGCCGGAGATGGGCAGGGTGGTGTCGCGTAGTCCGTGGATGCCGAAGTAGGCGATGGGTTGGGTGCCGCCTTGGCAGCCGCTGAGGACGCCGCCGGAGTAGACGATGACGCCGCGGAAGGTGGTGGCTCGGGCGCAGGCGATGGCGTAGGTCATGGCGCCGCCGTAGCTGAAGCCGGAGGCGAACAGTTGGGTGGTGTCGATGCAGAGGCCGGCCTCGATTTGGCGGGTCATGTCGTCGACGAAGGTGAGGTCTTGGCCGTTCGTGTTGCCCCAGCCGTTGTTGATGCCTTGGGGGGCGACGAAGATGGTGTTGGTTTTGCCGTATTTGTCGACGCGGAGTCCGTAGTAGGACCATTCGATGCCGCTGGTGCTGCCGTTGTCGACCTGTTCGGCGGTGCCGCCGACCCAGTGGAAGGAGAAGACCAGCCGGTAGGGGTGGTTGTTGTCGTAGTTGTCGGGGATGCGCAGGATGTAGCTGCGGTTCTGGCCGCTGCTGGTGATCGTGCGTTTGCCGCTGGTCAGTGTGGGTGCCTTGCCGCACCCGGCCGTGGCGGCCTGCGTCTCGACGCCTGCGGTGGTGGTTGCGGAGGCGAGTCCGCCACTGACGGTGAGGCCAGCGGCCACGGTGAGGGCGACCACGGCGGCTGCCACGGAGGCCAGGGTTGGTCTGTGTTTCACGGCCGTTCAACTCCTTCTGTCATGAACATCCCCCGCTTTCGGCCACCCGCCTGCCGGCTGGCATGAGTGGTCGGGTTCGGCTGTCCGTCCCACGATCGCGGACGCCGCGTTCATGCCGAGGTGGGTGAGCCGAACGTGGCGGAGCGGGCGCCGATGGGCGACTGACCGCGTACGCGGGGCATACTCGGACAGGTCTCCACAGGCTCGACGAATCGATTCGCCAAACCGTACGGTCGGCGCCACCGGACTGTCAAGTGATGGATGTCGATGCTTCTGTCGACACCCTGGACCGGTGAACAGTTCCGGGGCGCCGGCCGGCGCCCCGGAACTGTCACCCGGTCAGGCGCTGTCGGGCCGGAACAGCCGTGGTGCGAAGTCGATGAGATTCTTCTGCCAGGCGTCCCAGCCGTGCGGACCCTGCGTCGCCCCGGCGTATTCATACCGGATTCCGAGGGTGTCGAACGTCGCCATCGTGGACAACACGATCGAGTAGACGAAGTCCGTCACGTTGCCGCTGTACAGCCGCAGCAGCTTGGTGCCGTTGTTGACCGCCGCGACGTCGAAGCCGTTGGAGTCGAACACCCCCGCGGAGAACGTGCCGATGTACGCGAACTCACCGGGATGCGCCTTGAGGATGTCGAAAGCCTGGAACCCACCCATCGACAGGCCGGCGAGCGCCTGCCGGGACGGGTCGTGCGAGATGTGGTACGCCTTCCGGGCCGCCGGGACGATGTTGTCCAGCAACTCCTTCCCGAAGTCCGGCGAGTTGCCGTTGCCCATCACCACCACCATCGGCACCAGCTTCCCGTCGCGGAAGCCGTTGTCGAGGATCTGCTTGGCCCGGCCCATCTCCACCCAGTCGGTGTAGTTCTGGCCGCCACCGTGTTGCAGGTACAGCACGGGGTACGGCTCCGGGCGGGCGGGGTCGTAGCCGGGCGGCGTCCACACGTACGCGGTGCGTTCGGCCGAGACCACGGTGCTGGTGTAGGTCAGGGTGGTGAGCTGGCCGCCCTGACCGGCCGGGACGTCGGTCAGCGGGTGGGCGGCCGGTCCGGGGGCGAGGAACGTGCTCCAGGTCGGTTCCGTCGTGACGTGCGTCGGGTTCGCGGTGTCCTTCTTCGACACCAGGTCGACGATGAACTTGTAGTAGTAGAACCAGGGCTTGAGCGGACCCACGGTCCCCCGCCACCGGTCACCGGCACGGGTGAGCGGAACGTTGACCCAGCTTCCGCCCGGCGCCCAGTTGCCCCACAGGGTCACCCGGCCCGCGCTCGCGTACTCGCTGCCCGTCTCGACGGTGACGAAGGTGTCGCCGTTGGCGTCCTGGGTGAGCCACGGCGTCGGCGTGGTGCCCGGCGCCGGCGTCACGAACTCCCGGGTCAACGGCAGGTGGCCGGCACTCGGACCGTGGTCGTGGACCGGCCGGAACAGCCGCGGCAGGAAGTCCGCCAGGTTCTCCCGCCAGGCGTTCCAGGTGTGGCCGTCATCCGGGTTCACCCCGTCGAAGTCGTGCCGCACCCCGGCCCGGTCGAGGGTGCGCAGGGTCCGGTAGGTCGGGTTGTACGCGGGGTCGGTCATGTTCCCGGTGTAGAGGCGCAGCAGCCGGGTTCCGGCGTTTACCGCCCGGGCGTCGATCCGGAGGTGTTCGTCGGTCAGCGGGCCGGCGAACGAGCCCAGGTAGGCGAACTCCCCGGGATGGGTGAGGGCGGAGCGCAGCACCTGGGTTCCGCCGGCCGACGCGCCCGCCAGTGCCCGGTGCGCGGGATCGTCGGCGATGTTGTACCTACCGCGGACCGCCCGCGCGATGGCGCGTAGCCCCTGCTGGAAGTCGGGGCCGTCGCCCAGCACGACCACCATGGGTTCGATCCGCCGCTGCACGGCGAGGTTGTCGAGGATCTGCCTGGCGTGCCCGAGGTCGAGCCAGTCGGTACGGCTGTCGTCCGCGCCCTGCTGGAGGTAGAGCACCGGGTACGGGTGGTGCCGGTGCGCGTCGTAGCCGGGTGGGGTCCACACGGTGGCGGACCGGGTCTGCTGGGGTCCGGCCGGGTAGCTGATGGTGTCGAGGGTGCCGCCCTGGCCGGCCGGCACGTCCGCGAGCAGGCTCGCCGAGTCGCCCGGGACCAGGAAGGTGCTCCAGGTCGGGTCGGAGGCGACCGTGGTGGCGTTGGTCGGGTCCTTGAGGAGCTTGGTGTCGTCGGCCCGGATCCGGTAGTGGTAGAGCCCCGGCCGCAGCGGGCCGATCACCGAGGTCCAGGCGTCCCCGGAACGTCCGAGTCCCAGGTCCGCGACGGCGAAGGACGGGCCGAAGTCCGCTTCGATGACGACGCCCGACACCGTGCCGAACGCGCTTTCGAGGTCGGCGGCCGGAACTCGGAACGACGCGAATCCGTCGGACACGGTGAGCCACGGGGTCGCCGCTGCCGCCGGCTGGACTCCGGTCATCACGACCACCGCTCCCAGGATGAGGGTGCCGAACACTGCCAGGCAGCGGCGTAAGCCGGTACGGCGGA
Source organism: Plantactinospora sp. A48 (assembly GCF_055793945.1). NCBI lineage: Bacteria > Bacillati > Actinomycetota > Actinomycetes > Micromonosporales > Micromonosporaceae > Plantactinospora > Plantactinospora sp. A48. The sequence continues at coordinate 129,535 of NZ_JBTIXF010000013.1, forward strand.
TCCGCCGCCACTGCTGGAATGTACCTGCCATTACCTCAGCTCCTCGCGCTGTGATGGGCGGCGATCGGAGATCAGCTTCGTGTTCGTGGCCCAGCGGAGCGGCATGCCGGCTCTCCGGCCGGGCAGGTCGATTTGGACAGGACGCCATGCTGCGCATGGTTGGCACTACGGCATGTCGTGGGCCGTTCTGAGCACCGCCACCCGGTCAATTGTGTCGATAACATACTCGATACATTCAATCACGTCAATCAATGGTGGACGGTCGGGCAACGTTCGCCGTGCGGACCTCCGGCGGGCAGCACGATCGCCGGTCGAGGCTGCCGTCCCGCTCGGCCGACGGGGACGATCCGTCCTCGGACGCCGTTCCCGGATGGGGGGCTACGCCCTTCCTGCTACAGGCCCGCGGCGGGTTGGCAGTCGACGCCGGCGACGGGCGCACTCCAGTCGCCGCCGTCGACGATGAAGCCGAAGGTCGTGGTCTGCCCGGCCCCGATCGTGCCGTTGTACGAGGCGTTGCTGACGGTGGTGGTCGAGGGGTCGCCGCCGAGCACGCCGTTCCACAACTGGGTGACGGTCCCGTTCGCCGGCCAGGAGACACGCCACCCGGTCAGCCCGGTCGGGCCGGCGGCGGTGACGGTCGCGGTGACGGTGTGGTACGTCGACCAGCCGCCGGTCGCCTGCAGGTCCACCCGGCATCCACCGGCGGCCGGGGGCTGGGTGATGGTCACGGTGCCGTAGCCGACGCCGCCCACGAGGACCTTCCACTGGTAGGTCCGGCCGGGAACCAGACCGGTGACCACGGTGCTGCCGGAGCCGGGCGGAAACGTCACGACGGGCGCCGTCGAATCACCGACGGCGGTGGCGATGGCGGTCGGCGTGCCACACAACGTCACGTGCAGCGGGTCCTGCGGTCCCACCTCCACCGACAGGCGGGCGCTGGTGGGATCGAGCGCCTGACCACTGACGGGGGTACCGGACGGCGGGTGTACCCACCCCATGCAGTAGTCCAGCGGAAGCAGGGTGAACTGCTGCGGCGTCGACCAGGGCCCGGCGACACCGTTGACGGTCAGGCGGGCCTGGAACGCGTACCGGGCGGGCGCGTTCAGGACCGTCGAGTAGGACCCGAGGTCGGCGCGCACCGTCACCGGGCTGGCCGGCGGCGGGGCGCCAGCCGGGGCGGCCGTCGCCGACAGCGCGATGTCCACAGTGGCGTCGCAACCGGCGGGCCATCCGGTCGTGCTCCACCCGAAGGTCACCCGGTACCGGGTGCTCGTCATGGCGTCGGTGAAGTCGATGGCGCGTACCCGCGGATCGAAGGAGGCCGTGGCCGCACAGTCGGTGGGCGACGGGGCGGGGGTCGAGGCGGCCGGATCGGACCCGGCGGCGGTGGCCGTCGTCGCCGGGGCGACCGCGACGACCACCGCCATCGCCACCACCACAGCCATCGTCGCCCCGGCCAGCGGGATGGCCCTCAACCGGTGCTGGGACATGGCGTTCCTCCGACCTTCGAACCGCAAACCGCGTACAGCGCCATGTTCACATAGCATTGCGTCGATTCGATAGCCGGGAACGCGATCGATCCCCCGTCGGCGAGGAGACATGACGACCAACACCGGCCGTTCCTTCGGCAGCCCGAGCCGGACAGCCGAGTTGCTCCGCCCGCCCGAGGACAGCCTGCCCATCGCGCCCGCACCATGGGATCCGGCGCACCTGGACCAGGCAACCATTCGTGACCTGCGCGAACGCGCCGGAACCGAGTTCGGTACGCCCTGGCCCGCCGCGCCGGCCCGGCTGTACGCGCGATATTTCCGGGACGGCGACCGGGACGCCTACGAACAGATCGTGTTCACCCGGCAGCAGCGCCTCAGCCGCGCCGCCGTGCTCGCCGCGGTGACCCTCGACCCGGCCTGGCTGGACGAGGTCGCCGACGGGGTCGTCCTGCTCTGCGAACAGAGCAGTTGGTGCTGGCCCGCGCACGACGACACGTTCCACCGGCACGGTGCCGTGCTGCCAACCGTCACCGATCCCTACCTCGACCTGGGCGCCGGTGAGGTGGCCAGCCACCTGGCCTGGCTCGATCACCTGCTCGGCGGCCAACTCGACGAGCACGTGCCGGGGCTGCGGGCGCGGATCCGGTACGAGGTGGACCGTCGGGTGCTCACCCCGTTCGCCGAACGCCGCGACTGGCACTGGCTCGGGCTCGACGGCGACGTGCACAACTGGAACCCGTGGATCCACGGCAACGTCCTGGCCGCGGCGCTCCGGCTGGTGGACGACCGGGCGCGCCGGGGCGCCCTGGTCGACCTCGTGATCGAGGGACTGGACCGGTACGCCTCGTCGTTGCCGGCCGACGGCGCGATCGACGAAGGGTACGCGTACTGGTGGAACGGGGCCTGCCGGCTGATCGAGGCGCTCGACCTGCTCGATTTCGCGACCGGCGGTTCGCTCGGCGAGGTGCGTCCGGATGCGCTCCGCGCGACCGTGGCCTTTCCGCACCGGATGCAGCTCGGCGGTGAGTGGTATCTCAACCACGCCGACGGGCCGGCCCGCCCGCCCCGGGACCAGCCGTGGCACGCGCTGTACCGGGCCGCCCGGCGGATGGGCGACCGGGACGCCGAGGCGCACGCGGTCGCCCACCGCCGGCCCGGCCGCCCGGTCGCCCACGAGAGCCAGGGTCTCGGTCGGCTGCTGAGCGCCCTGGCCGACACCGACTGGCGGACCGCGGTGCCGGCGTCCCCGCCGCTGCCCCGCGACGTCTGGCTCCCCTCCACCCAGGTGCTCCTGGCCCGGCCCGCCCCGGGCAGCCCGGCCGGGCTCACGCTGGCGGTCAAGGGTGGTCACAACGGCGAGCACCACAACCACAACGACGTCGGCAGCGTGGTGGTCGCCGTCAACGGCGTGCCCGTGCTGGTGGACGCCGGGCGTCCGACCTACACCGCGCAGACGTTCGGCCCCGACCGGTACGCCATCTGGACGATGCAGAGCTCGTGGCACAACGTGCCGGAGATCCGCGCCACCCCGCAGCGACACGGCCGGCGGCACGCGGCCCGCGACGTGTCGGTCAGCGTGCACGATGCCGGCACCGGGCTGACCCTCGACCTCGCGCCGGCCTACCCGCGCACCGATGTCCGGCACTGGCGCCGTACCGCCCGGCTGGACCGCGCCACCGGCGAGATCACGGTCACCGACGACTGGGCCCTCGACCCCACGGAAGCGGCTGCGCCCACCCGGCTGCTCCTGCTGGTGGCCGGGCAGGTACGGGTCGCGCCGGGCGGCGCCGAGATCGTCGCTGTGGACGGCGCTGGCGTTGTCACCGTCACCTGGCACCCGGCCGTGCCCTGCGGCACCACGGTGCGGGAACTCGACGACCCGATGCTGCGCGACGTCTGGGGAGACCGGCTGACCCGGCTCGATCTCGACGTCTCGGCGCTGGGCCCGATCGGCAGCCTCAGCCTGACCGTGCAGGAGCAGCGGTGACCTCATCCACCAGCCTCGCAGGCAACCGAACGGAGTCGTACGCATTGAAAGGCGTGATTTGACGACGCTGGATGCCACGGTCAGACTTCGGTGAACGCAGCTGCTTCCCGGAGGTCAGCGGGCGGGGCGCGAACCGCTGGCGCCCAGAGCCTTCGGCACCCTCCGGACGACTCCGAGGAGATAGGTCACGACCATGCCGTTCACTCGCCCCCCCAGTCCCGCACCGCCACGCTCCCGTGCCCGCCGCCCGGTTCTGGCCACCGTCCTCAGCGCCCTGGTCCTGGCGCCGCTCATCGTCCTCGCCGGTAGCTCGTCCGCCGTCGCGGACACCAGTCAGTTCCGGGGGGTGAACTGGGCCGCGCGCGGCGACAACTTCAACAAGAATCCCCTCGTCCTCGACGGGCTGAGTCAGTCAGACAGCTACGCGACCGTCCGGGCGAAGGCGGACGCGATCTACACCGGTTTCGCGAACCAGCTCGGCGCCAACGCCGTCCGGTTGCCGGTCAACACCTACACCGTCGGTTCGTCGTGGTGGAACGCCTACCGGGGCACGATCGACGCCGCCACCGACCGGGGGTTCAAGGTCATCCTGGCCTACTGGGAGGACGGGGCCGCGTCCGGTGGCCGGATCACCAACACGAGCGCGTTCAACTCGATGTGGAACACCGTGACCGCCCAGTACGGCTCCAACAGCCTCGTCTACTTCGAGCCGATGAACGAACCGCACGGCTACAGCACCTCCGAGTGGACGAACTTCGCCGCCTCGTGGGTCAACGCCCACTCGTCGGTCCCGAGAGGCCGGATTCTCATCGGCGGCACCGGTTTCAGCCAGGACGTCAGACCGGTCTGCGCCGACAGCCGCCTCGACGGCACGCTGTTGTCCTACCACTTCTACACCTTCTTCTACGGTGAGAAGGACTACGCCGGCTGGTCCCAGACCTTCCGTGAGCGGCTGGGCAACTGCGCTTCGCGCGCGGTCACCACGGAGTTCGGCGCCCCGATGGACTCCGGCCTCAACTACAACGACCCGAACGGCACCAACAACTTCGTCCGGTACCTGCGCGCGGCCACCGACGCCATGCACGACCTGCACATGGGTTCGGTCTACTGGCCCGCTCTCGGCGGCAAGATCGGCACGGGCGGCTACGACTGGTACTCCATGTTCGCGCTCCAGGGCAGCGGCACCAACCTCACGGTGAGCATCCGCAACACCACCGGCGCCGACCGCATCAGGTACGGCTGGGGCCCGGTCAGTCCCACAACGGCCCCGCCCACGACCGCCCCGCCGACGACGGCACCACCCACGACCACGCCGCCGACGACGGCACCACCCACCACCGCACCACCCACCACCGCGCCGCCGACGACGGCTCCGCCCACCACCGCACCACCGACCGGAGCCTGCAGCGCCAGTTACCGCGCCACGAACGCATGGCCCGACGGCTTCCAGGGCGAGGTGACGGTCACCGCCGGCAGCTCCGCGATCAACGGTTGGACCGTCCGGTGGACCCTGGGCAGCGGCCAGAGCGTCACCCAGGTGTGGAGCGGCACGCTGAGCGTCAGCGGTGCGACGGTGACCGTCCGCAACGCCACCTACAACGGCGCACTGCAACCGTCCGGCTCCACCACGTTCGGCTTCATCGCCACCGGCAGCCCGTCCACCCCGACGCTGAGCTGCACCAGTCCCTAGCCGGGGCCGGTGGGCCGACCAGTCCCACCATGCCGGCCCGGCGAGCCGCCGGGCCGGCACCGGCCCACCACCGCCCGCACCGGTGGTGCGGGGTGTCGGCCGGTCCGATCACGTCGGGGCAGGTCAGGTGCGGCTCACCGGGTTGTTCCCCCGGCCGCGCAGGCGGATCGCGGTCCAGGACACCCGGGGCAGTGTCGCCCGCAACGTGGCGGCGTCGACCGACACCCGTTCGGCGGGGCGGAGCGTGACCCGGTCGGGATGATCGGCGGTGTTGGTGGCGCGCAGGTCGGAATCGGTCAGGGTCCACGCCTCGGCGAGGCGCGGGCCGGCGTCGAACATCCGCAGGTCCACGGTGAGGTCCACCTCCTCCGTCTGGTGCCGGTTCACGACGAAGACGACCAGGTCGCCGTTCTCCGCGTCGTGGGTGGCGACGGCGTCGACCACCGGCACCTCGCCGTAGCGGAGCGTCGGGTAGGTCGGGGAGTTCACCCGGGTCGCCAGGACGTCGCCGCGGGCCAGTGCGGCGGTCCGGGCGAACGGATGGAAGATGGTCTGCCGCCAGGCCGGCCCGCCGGGTTCGGTCCGGATCGGCGCGATCACGTTGACGAGTTGCGCCTGGCAGGCCGCGGTGACCCGGTCACTGTGCCGCAGCAGGGAGATCAGCAGGCTGCCGACGACGACCGCGTCGGCGACGTGGTACTCATCCTCGATCAGCCGGGGAGCGACGGCCCAGGTGGTGGCCGGCTCCTGGTTCTGGAAGCGGGACATGTACCACACGTTCCACTCGTCGAACGACAGGTTGAGCTTCTTCCTGCTGCGCAGCCGGGCGCCCACGCTGTCGGCCGTGGCCACGATGCTGTCGATGAAGTGGTCCATGTCGACCGCGCTGGCCAGGAACGAGCCCAGGTCGCCGTCGTGCTCCTCGTAGTAGGCGTGGCAGGAGACGTAGTCGACCGCCTCGTAGGCGTGTTCCAGGACGGTGGTCTCCCAGGTACCGAAGGTCGGCATCGTGGAGCCGGAACTGCCGCAGGCGACCAGTTCCAGACCCGGTTCGGCGGACCGCAGCGCGCGGGCGGTGGCGGCGGCGAGCAGGCCGTACTCGTGCGCGGTCTTGTGCCCGGTCTGCCACGGCCCGTCCAGCTCGTTGCCGAGGCACCACAGCTTGATGCCGTACGGCTCGGCTGCCCCGTTGGCGCGACGGCGTTCAGACAGCTCGGTCCCGCCCGGGTGGTTGACGTACTCGTGCACGTCGAGCGCCTCCTGTACGCCGCGGGTGCCGAGGTTCACCGCGTACATGATCTCGACGTCGGCCTTGGCCGCCCAGCGGGCGAACTCGTCGATGCCGACCTCGTTGGTCTCCACGCTGTGCCAGGCCAGGTCGCGACGGCGCGGGCGGCGGGCGGGCGGCCCGACGCCGTCCTCCCAGCGATAACCGGAGACGAAGTTTCCGCCGGGGTAGCGGACGACGGTCACGCCCAGCTCCCGGGCCAGGGCCAGCACATCCGTGCGGAACCCGTCCTCGTCCGCCAGCGGATGGTCGGGCTCGTAGATGCCGGTGTAGACACACCGTCCCAGGTGCTCCACGAACGAACCGAAAGTACGGCGGCTGACCGGGGCCACGACCGAGGTCGGGTCGAGGATGACAGAGGCGGCGAGCATGGTTTCCCTTCAGAGCGGTCCGGTGCCATGGGCTTGTCGCGGTCCGGTCACCTGAGCGCACCGGTGGCCGGCACCCGGTCTGAGCAGGCCAGAACGGCCCCGCTCTGCCTGGCCGGGCGTACCGGTGGCGGTCAGCGGGTGAGGGTGGTGACCAGGGTGACCACCTGAGGCGCCACCGTCGGCAGCAGGGTGAGGTGGTCGGCGCCGGGGACCGGGGTGTAGGCCACGTCGACTCCGGCGGCCGCCAGTTGACCGGTGGTGATCTCGCTGAGCGCCGCCGGCAGCACGTCGTCGGTGCCATGGAAGATCCGCACCGGGCCGGTGTACCCGGTCAGCGGCACCTCCTCCTCGGCGAACATCGCGGTGAACCGGTCACTGGCGGCGCCCGGGTCGAGGTAGACGTCGCCGCGGGTCACCCCGGCGGTGGCCGCGGCCATCTCGTCGATGCAGACCCGGCCGGCCAGATCGATCAGCTCCCGCCCGCGTGGGGTGTACCAGTCGGCCGGGTGGAAGTCGGGGTGCGTCACCGGGGTGGTCCGGCCCATGAACGGCTCCACCGGGTTGATCGGGGTCTGCGCGTCATGGGAGCCCGGCGCGGACAGCTGCAACTGCCACTGGGTGAACGGGGCCAGGCCCACCGTGCCGGCCAGGCGCAGCTCCGGGGCGTACCGGGCAGCGGTCGCGCCGGCCCACAGCGCCGCGTGCCCACCCAGCGAATAGCCGACCGACACCCAGGTCCGGGAGGCATTCGTGAGCCGGCGGGTCGCCCGGACGATGTCGATCAGCGCGTACGCCTCCGCCGGTCCGTCCACGACGGAGCTCTCACCCGGGGTGCCGATGCCGTCGTAGTCGGTCACCGCGACCGCATACCCCGCGCCGATCAGCGCCTCCTGCAGCGTGCGCTCCCACGGGCTCGGACCGGTGCGGGACGGCGCGCAGGCGTCCGCCACGCCGCCGAAGCCGTGCCCGAAGCTGACCACCGGCCAGCCGCCCACCGGTGGGCGCCCGACCGGCATGCTCACCGTGCCGCTGACCACGGTCGGTCGCCCGTTCCACCCGGTGGACCGGTACCACACCAACCAGGATGGACCGGCCCCGGCCAGCCGCAGCGCCGCGGGCAGCGGCGCTGTCCCGGTCAGCGTGCCGGGCGAGGCTGCCGGAGCGGCAGCCGCGGCCGGGCCGGTAGCCGCACTCGCGGGCGCGGCGGACAGTACGGCGGCCAGCGCGCAGGCCGCCGCCAGAGCGATCCGGATCCCCTTCATATCGACGGACACTAGTACAGCGATCGCGGAACCCGGCTGGGGTCCCGGTGGATGATTTCCGGGTGCCTGACCGGCTCCCCGTCGATGACCGCCCCACGGCGGGCCCCGGTCGCTGGAGCAGCTACTTCCGCTGGCCGGCTGGCAGGCGAGGCACTCAGCGGCGTTCCACGGTCAGCGTGGCCAGCCCAGCCGAGGCGTCGACGTCGACGCGGTCCTTGGCCTTCGCCCAACCCGGCGGCTCGATCACCGTGCCGGCGGCCACGCCCGTGCGGGTCCTTCCGTCCACCTCCACCGTTCCGGCGCCGGCGCCGGCCGTGACCCGTGCCGGGGCCGCGCCGGTGACCCGGACCAGCAGGCTTCTGACACCCTGGCTCAGGCCGACGCGGAGCGTGCCGCTCGGCTTCGGCAGCGTCAGTTCGATCTGGTCCGCCCCCGCGGCGAACTCGACCGCGGCGACCCGGCCGCCGGTCAGGTCGACGGTCTCGGTCGCCACCTCACCGGCGATCCGGAGGTGCCAGCGCACCCCGGAGTTGATCGCCAGGTCGACCGTCGCTGGACCAGACCGGCCGGTGTTGGCCAGGCTGGTCGTCACCGTGTCGTGGTCGACAGCGACGGTGGGCCGAATCCTGGAGTCGTCCGGGGTGGAGATCCGGTACAGATCGTCGCCCAGGTTCCCGGCATGCACCCGGATCGTCTCGGCGCCGTCGACGAGGACCAACGTCGCGTCCTTACGACCGTTCACGGCACCGACCACGGTGTGCTCCCCGTCGTCGACGGCTGCCGCGCTCCCGGTGGAGGTGCCCCGCCCGGTCCGGCCGTCCGGTTCGCTGAAGCAGGCCGCGAGCGATACCACCGTCAGCACGGCGAGCCCGCCAGCGACCGCTCGGTGTCCGGCCCTTCTGCGCATCGTCATCAATGTCCGTTCCGTCATGATCCGCCTGTTGTCCGGTCCGCCATCCATCGACGTACCCCGAATAACGTTAGCCGGTTGCCTGGTCCGGACCACGCCGGGAGGTACGGGCGCGGAGACGTTGACCGCCAGCGCGCCCTGCGCGTCGCGGACGAAGGCGGTGACGTGGGTGTCATCCACCCTGGCGTTAGACTCGCCGGCCATGGGACTGCTCATCTTCAGCCTCAACCTCACCCTGGATGGTTGCGTCGACCACCAGGAGGGGATCGCCGACGACGAGACGCACGCCTTCTTCACCCGTCTCATGGACGAGGGCGGGGCGATGCTGTGGGGTCGCGTCACCTACGAGATGATGGAGAGCCATTGGCCGGCCGTCGCCCGCGGCGACGAACAGGCGCCGCCGGCGATGCGCGAGTGGGCGGTCAAGCTGGAGGCCAAACCCAAGTATGTGGTGTCGTCGACGCGCACCGACTTCCCCTGGGCCAACAGCCACCACCTCACCGGCGATCTGCGCGAGGGCGTGCGGAAGCTCAAGGACGCGACCCCGGCCGGGGTCCTCCTCGGAAGCGGCCAGCTCGCGACCGAGCTCGACCGGCTGGACCTGATCGACGAGTACAAAATGCTCGTCCACCCCAGGATCGCCGGCCACGGCCCGACGCTGTACCAGGGCGGACTGCCCGGCACGCGCCAGCTCGAGCTGCTCTCGGCCAAGCCGCTCCGCAACGGCGTGGTGGCCATGCACTACCGCCGCGCGCGCTGAATCAGAGGAGTCCATCGCGGGCGACGAGAAGGGGTCTGAGGCCGCGCACAGCCTTGCCGCGCCGTCCCGGTCGCGAGCATGCACATCCCGCCAGGGCGGAACAAGCTCAGACCACAGGAGTTACGGAACCTATGGACGGAACCGCAGGAAGCCCATGGACGGTAACCGGTCTGGATCCGCTGGCCGGGCGGGTGTTGGAGCACCTGGTGACCGTACGGTCCGCCGATGGCGCCGAAGTGGCGGCGGCGGTCGGAGTGTCCCCGGTGGAGGCGGAACGGGCATTGCGGCACCTTGCCGAGTCCGCGCTGGTGCTGCCGATCGGCGGGACCGCACCGCGCTGGACGGCCGGCCCGCCACGGTCATCGCTCAGCGCCCTGTTGGCCCGACGGCGGGCTGAACTGGCCAGCGTCGAGGGCCTCGTGGAACGGCTGCACGAGGTGTACGAGGCGGTTTCCGGGCCGCGCGCCGCGTACCTGGTGGAGGTGCTGGAGCGCGAGGACGAGGTGCCGGCGCGCTACGGTCAGCTGCTGAAGGGGGCTTCGGTCGAGGTACTGCATCTGGCCAAGCCACCGTATGTGACGGCCACGAAGCCGTCCGTCGGGGAACCGGCAGTGGCGCCCGGGGTGCGCATGAGGTCGGTGTACGAGACGGAGGGCTTCACCGACGCGGTGTCCCTCCAGACGGCGCTGCGCGGGACGGGTCAGGGCGGGGAACTGCGGCTGGCGTCCCGACTGCCGGTGAAACTGGTGGTGTTCGACCGCGCGGCGGCGCTGCTGCCGGTGCGCGGGGATCGCCCGGCGGCGGGCTCACTGGTGGTGCATTCGCCCGCGCTGGTGGCGGCGCTGGTGGCGCTGTTCGACAGCGTGTGGGAACGCGCCGAACCGGTGTCGCTGGCGAGCCGACACGACGGGCTGGCTCCGAAGGGAAGTCCGACGACCGTGGAGCCGGACCAGCGGACGCGGGAGATCCTGCACATGATGGCGTCGGGGATGAAGGACGAGGCGATCGCCCGCGTGCTCAACCTGAGCCGCCGCACCGTGCAGAAACATGTGAGCGACGCGGGTGCCCTGCTCGGCGCCCGGACCCGGTTCCAGATCGCGCTGCTGGCGGCCGAGCGGGGGTGGCTGAAGGGGATCCCAGGAGTTTGATGTTGACGGCGGCGCGCCGGGACCGCTGGTGGCCGGTCCCGG